>NZ_JBSGJR010000326.1:0-7650 GCF_053605645.1 Micromonospora sp. NPDC003776 | reverse complement strand
GGCGTCGTCGAGCCGGGCGAAGCCGCGCCGGAAGGCGGCGTGGTCGTCGAGGATCAGTGCGGTGATGTCGTCCATCGTGGTCACCTTCCGAAGCGCGCGCGGAGAGCACCGTTCGCGTGGCGGCCAGCGCCGTCCGCGACGGGTTCGCCGACGCGCTCGTCTCCGCCGGTTCGACCGGCGCCACCGTCACCGCCGCCGCGCTCGGCCTCGGCCGCTGGCCCGGGGTACGCCGCCCGGCCCTGGTGGCGACCCTGCCCGCCGTCGCCGGCCCGGTCGTGCTGCTGGACGTCGGCGGCACCCTGGAGCCCGGCCCGGCCACCCTCGCCCGGCACGCGGTGCTCGGCGCCGTGTACGCGGCCGTGGCCCACGCCGTCGCCACTCCCCGGGTGGGGCTGCTCTCGGTCGGCACCGAGGCGGGCAAGGGCGACCGCCTGCGCCGCTCCGCCGATCCCGCGCTCGCCGCCGTCCGGCTGCCCTGCGACGCCCGCTACGTCGGCCTGGTCGAGGGGTACGACGTCTGCGTCGGCACCCGCGCCGACGTCGTGGTCACCGACGGGTTCACCGGTAACGTGCTGCTCAAGGCGATCGAGGGCGCGTACGCGATGGCCGGCGGGCCCCCCGCGAGCGGTGGCGCCCCCCGCGCGGCGGCCCTGCTCGGCGTGGCCGGCACGGTGGTGGTCTGCCACGGCGCGGCCCGGCCCGACGACGTCGCCTCCGGCATCGCGCTCGCCGCCCACCTGTGGCGCCGCGGTGCCACCGAGACCATCTCCACCCTGCTCGCCGGCTTCCCCCACGATCCCGCACCCGACCGAAACGACACCGAGGTAGCACCATGACCAACGACAAGCGGCGGCGTGCTCCCGTCGCCCATCTGGAGGCGGCCTTCGGGGTGTCGCTCGACCCGGAGCTGCTGGAGCGCGCGCTGACCCACCGGTCCTACGCGTACGAGAACGGGGGCCTGCCCACCAACGAGCGGCTGGAGTTCCTGGGCGACTCGGTCCTCGGCGTGGTGATCACCACCGCGCTCTTCCACAACCACCCCGACCTGCCCGAGGGGCAGCTCGCCAAGCTGCGCGCCAGCGTGGTGAACATGCGCGCGCTGGCCGACGTGGCGCGCGGCCTGGGCCCGGAGGGGCTGGGGGCGTACCTGCTGCTGGGCAAGGGCGAGGAGGCCACCGGCGGCCGGGACAAGGCGAGCATCCTGGCCGACACCCTGGAGGCGCTGCTCGGCGCGATCTACCTCCAGTACGGCCTGGACACCGCCGCCATCGTGATCCACCGGCTCTTCGATCCGCTGATGGCCGAGTCGGCCGGCCGGGGTGCCGCGCTGGACTGGAAGACCAGTCTCCAGGAGCTGACCGCGGCCCTCGGGTTGGGCGTCCCGGAGTACCGGATCGAGGGCACCGGCCCGGACCACCTCAAGACGTTCACCGCCTGGGTGGTCGTGGCCGGCAACCGGTACGGCGGCGCGGAGGGGCGCAGCAAGAAGGAGGCCGAGCAGCGGGCCGCCGAGTCGGCCTGGCGGATGCTCACCGAGCAGGCCGAGGCCGAGGCCGCCGCGAAGGCCGCCGCCGAGGACGCCGAGGCGCCGGCCGACGGACCGGGGGCCGGGGCGGGCGCCGGCCGTGCCTGAGCTGCCCGAGGTCGAGACGGTCCGGCAGGGCCTGGCCCAGTGGGTCACCGGGCGGACGATCAGCTCGGTGGAGGTGCGCCACCCGCGGGCGATCCGCCGGCACGAGCCGGGCGCCGGGCACTTCGCCGACGTGCTGGCCGGCCGGACGATCACCGACGTCCGGCGCCGCGGCAAGTACCTCTGGCTTCCGCTGGACAGCGGGGACGCCCTGATCGGGCATCTGGGCATGTCCGGCCAGCTGCTGCTCCAGCCGGTCGGGGCGGCCGATGAGCTGCACCTGCGGGTCCGCTTCCGGTTCGCCGACGACGGTCCGGAACTGCGCTTCGTCGACCAGCGGACGTTCGGCGGCCTGTCGGTCTCGGAGGGCGGCGCGGAGCTGCCGGCGGAGATCGCGCACATCGCCCGGGACCCGATGGACCCGCAGTTCTCCGACGCCGACTTCGTCGTCGCGCTGCGCCGCAAGCGGACGGAGATCAAGCGGGCGCTGCTCGACCAGACCCTGATCTCCGGGGTGGGCAACATCTACGCCGACGAGGCGCTGTGGCGGGCCCGGCTGCACGGCGCCCGCCCGACCGACGCGCTGACCGGCCCGGCGGCCGGGCGGCTGCTCGGGCACGTGCGGGACGTGCTCGGGGAGGCGATCAAGCAGGGCGGCACCAGCTTCGACGAGCTCTACGTCGACGTCAACGGCGAGAGCGGCTACTTCGACCGGTCGCTGAACGCGTACGGCCGGGAGGGGGAGCCCTGCCCGCGCTGCGGCACCCCGATCCGGCGCGAGGCGTTCATGAACCGGTCCTCCTACAGCTGCCCCCGCTGCCAGCCCCGGCCCCGAGGAGCGGTGCGGGGATAACCCCGAGCCGACTCGGGGTTGCACCGGTGTGCCTCGCCGGGCGGTTCCCGGCGCGTTCCCCCGTCGTACCCGGAAAATCCTGGTCTGCCCGGTTGGTGGAGCCGGTTCGGGCCGCCCGGCCGGGCTCGGGCGGATCGGGGACGAGCCGGGGCCGTTCCCGGATGTCCGAGCGCCGCACCCTGCCTAGCGTCAGCACCGTCGGCAGGGGGCCGACGTGTGGAGGGGGAACCCAGATATGGGCAGGCGACCGGTGACCGTGCGGTTGGCACGGTGGAGTGCGGAGCACCCGTGGCGGGCCATCGCGCTGTGGGTCGTGTTCGTGGCGGTGTGCTTCGTCGGCGGCAACGCCGCGGGGCTGAACGAGGCGACCGACGCCGACCAGGCGATCGGCGAGTTCGGCCGGGCCGAGCTGATCGTCGACAGTGGCGGCTTCCACGAGCCGGCCACGGAGAACGTGCTGATCACGGCCCGTACCGGCGCGCTGGACCCGGCCGCGGCGAAGGCCGCCGCCGACGACGCCGCCGCGCGGCTGCGCCAGGTCGAGGGCGTCGCCTCGGTCGGTACGCCGCTGCCGTCCCGGGACGGCGACGCACTGCTGCTGCCGATCACCATGTCCGGCGACCCGGAGACCGCCGAGGACCGGGTGCAGCCGCTGCGGGACGCCACCGCGAAGGTGCAGGAGGCGCATCCGGCGCTGCGGGTCGAGGAGGTCGGCGGGCCGTCGATCGGCAAGGCGCTCAACGAGACCCTCGGCAAGGACTTCAAGCGGGCCGAGCTGCTCAGCCTGCCGGTCACCCTGGCCATCCTGGTCATCGCGTTCGGCGCGCTGATCGCGGCCGGCGTGCCGGTGCTGCTCGCGCTCTCCTCGGTCGCCGCGGCGATGGGGCTCTCCACCCTCGCCTCGCACCTGGTGCCCGCCACCGACACCACGGCCAGCGTGATCCTGCTGATCGGCATGGCGGTCGGCGTCGACTACTCGCTCTTCTACGTCCGGCGGGAACGCGAGGAACGGGCCAAGGGCCGGTCCGGGCTGGACGCCGTGGAGATCGCGGCGGAGACCTCCGGGCACGCCGTGGTGGTCTCCGGCACCGCCGTGATCATCTCGATGGCCGGGCTGCTGCTGGCCCAGGACGCCATCTTCTCGTCGCTCGCGGTCGGGTCGATCCTGGTGGTGGCCGTCGCGGTGACCGGATCGCTGACCGTGCTGCCGGCGCTGCTGGCCAAGCTCGGCCGCTGGGTCGACCGGCCCCGGGTGCCGGTGCTGTGGCGGCTCACCGCCCCGCGTACCGGGCGGCACGGCCAGCCGGCCCGGCCGCGGTTCTGGCCGGCCCTGCTCAAGCCCGCGCTGCGCGCCCCGCTGGCCACCCTGGTCGTCTCGGTCGGGCTGCTGCTCGCCCTGGCCGCCCCGGCGCTGGGCATGAAGCTGAAGTTCCCCGGCATGGAGGACGTGCCGCGCACCACGCCGGCGATGCAGGCGTACGACCGGCTCACCGCCGCCTTCCCGAGCAACGGCACCAGCCACACCGTCGCCGTGCGGGCGCCGGCCGCGCAGGCCGACCGGGTACACGCCGCGCTGACCGACCTGGCCGGTCGGGCCGCCGCCGACCCGCTCTTCGCGCCGGCCGAGGGGGACGGCCCGAAGATCAAGGTCTCGGCCGACCGCCGGGTGTCGGTGCTGGAGGTGGCCACCCCGTACGCCAGCCGGACCGACGAGGCCGCCCGGTCGCTGCACGAGCTGCGCGACGACTACGTGCCGGCCACGCTGCGCGGCATCCCCGGCATCGAGTACGCGGTCGGCGGCGGAGTCGCCGCCAGCGAGGACTACGCGCAGCACATCCGGGAGAAGTTGCCGATCGTGGTGGCGTTCGTGCTGGCGCTGACCTTCCTGGTGATGGCGTGGACCTTCCGCTCGGTGGTGGTCGCGCTCACCTCGATCGTGCTGAACCTGCTCTCCGCCGGCGCCGCGTACGGGCTGCTGGTCCTGGTCTTCCAGGGCGACTGGGCGGCCGGGCCGCTCGGCTTCACCTCGATCGGCGCGATCGTCACCTGGCTGCCGCTGTTCCTGTTCGTGGTCCTCTTCGGCCTCTCCATGGACTACCACGTCTTCGTGGTCAGTCGGATCCGGGAGGGCATCCGCTCCGGCCTGTCCAACCGGGAGGCGGTGGCGTACGGGATCACCTCCTCGGCGGGCGTGGTGAGCAGCGCGGCACTGGTCATGGTGGGCGTCTTCTCGATCTTCGCGACGCTGAGCACCATCGACATGAAGCAGCTCGGCATCGGCCTGGCGGCGGCGATCCTGCTGGACGCCACGATCATCCGGGCCGTGGTGCTGCCCTCGCTGATGACCCTGCTGGGCGACGCGAACTGGTGGGCCCCGCGCTTCCTGCGCCGTCGCGCCGCCACCCCGCCGGCCGAGCCGCCCGCCCCGGCGCCGGAGCTGGTCGGCGCCCGCTGAACTGATCCGCCGGAGGGCCGGACCGCACACCGCGGCCCGGCCCTCCGGCCGTCCCGCCCCCGGCCGGGCTTCCCGCCGCGCCCGCGCCGGGCTCCTCGATCCACTCGGCTTGCGGCGGATCGTGGTGTCCGGGGAGCCGGAGGGCCCGGGTTGCGGCAGGCGGAGTCGATCAAGCCGATCGACACCGGTGGCGTGACGCCGCGGTCACTGGAGGATTAACCCGCGCGGCGCCGGGGCATCTGGGCGGCCATGGACGAACAGCTCTGGCCGGGAGCCCGTCGTCACGCCCCGGCCCTCGCATCCCCCCGGAGGGCGTCATGAGCACCGACGTGCGCACCGGCACCGTACGGACCAACGTCCCGGCCCGCCTGGACCGGCTGCCCTGGTCCCGCTGGCACTGGATGATCGTGATCGGCCTCGGCACGGTGTGGATCCTCGACGGCCTCGAGGTGACCATCGTCGGCAACCTCTCCGGCAAGCTCGCCGAGCCGGGCAGCGGCCTGAGCATCACCCAGAGCCAGGTCACCGGTCTGGCTGCCGCGCTGTACGTGGCCGGCGCCTGCACCGGAGCGCTCTTCTTCGGCTGGCTCACCGACCGGTTCGGGCGGAAGAAGCTGTTCCTGCTCACCCTCGGCCTCTACCTGGTCGCCACCGCGCTGACCGCGCTCTCCTTCGACACCTGGTGGTTCTTCCTGTTCCGGTTCCTGACCGGCATGGGCATCGGCGGCGAGTACGCGGCCATCAACTCGGCGATCGACGAGCTGATCCCCGCCCGGCACCGCGGCCGGATCGACATCATCATCAACGGCACCTTCTGGCTCGGCGCGGCGCTCGGCGCGCTGCTGACCGTGCCGCTGCTCCACGGCCTGCCGACCAATCTCGGCTGGCGCGTGGCGTTCGGCCTGGGCGCGGTGCTCGGCGTGGTGATCCTGTTGGTCCGCCGGCACGTCCCGGAGAGCCCCCGGTGGCTGTTCATCCACGGCCGGGCCGACGAGGCGAACCATCTGGTCGACTCGGTCGAGACGGAGGTCAAGCGGGAGACCGGCAAGGAGCTCACCGAGGCCGACGACTACATCGAGATCCGGCAGCGGAAGAGCACCAACTTCCTGGAGATCGCCCGGACCCTGTTCGGCCGCTACCCGAAGCGGGCCACGCTGGGCTTCTCGCTCTTCATCGGGCAGGCGTTCCTCTACAACGCGATCACCTTCGGCTTCGCCCAGATCCTGCAGACCTTCTTCAAGGTGCCGACCGGCAACACCGGCTACTACTTCGCCGTGATCGCGGTCGGCAACCTGCTGGGCCCGCTGCTGCTGGGTCGCCTCTTCGACTCGGTCGGCCGGGTGCCGATGATCGCCGGCTCCTACATCGGCTCGGGCGTGCTGCTGCTCGGCACCGCCTGGCTGTTCCACGCCGGCGTGCTGAACGCGGTGACCATGACCGCCTGCTGGTGCGTGGTGCTGTTCTTCGCCTCGGCCGGCGCCAGCGCCGCCTACCTCACGGTCAGCGAGATCTTCCCGATGGAGACCCGGGCGATGGCCATCGCGTTCTTCTACGCGATCGGCACCGCCGCCGGCGGCATCACCGGCCCGCTGCTCTTCGCCAAGCTGGTCGGCACCGGCAAGGTCGGCGACACGGTGGTCGCCTTCATCATCGGCGCGATCGTGATGATCATCGGTGGCCTGGTGGAACTGGTCCTCGGCGTCAAGGCCGAGGGCAGGTCGCTGGAGGACCTGGCCACCCCGCTCAGCGCCGCGCACGCCGACATCCCGTCCCAGCGCGGGGGTACCACCACCGGCACCCCGGCCCCGCTCACCGGCGGCGCCGCCGGCTGACCGGACGCGACAGCAGGGGCCCCTTCGCCACGGCCTTGTGGCGGAGGGGCCGCTGTCAACTCCGGGGCCGCGCGCTCGGCGGCAGCGGGCAGGGGTCGCGCCAGGCGTCGAGGGCGCGGTCCTTGCGCATGGAGGCGAAGCCGTACCCGACGGTGGTGACGCAGAATGCGGCCGGGTCGCCGGTGTACTCGACGTGGAAGACCGGCTTGTCCGCGTCGGCGAAGGGCAGCAGCTTGGCGCACTCCCGGCGGCGTACGCACTCCTGGTTGACCGCGAAGTCGAAGTCCGGCGCGAGCGCGGCCACCTGCGGCACGTCGTCGACCAGCCCGGGCGAGAGGTCCAGCGAGCGGGCGAGGGTGGCCAGCCGCCGGTTGAACAGCAACTGGTCGTCGAAGCCGAGCGGGAAGCCGGACCGGTGCAGGTAGCCGTCGGCGTCGTCGAGCGCCACCGCCCCGAATCCCTTGCCCCGGCAGAGCCGGAACCGGTCGGCGAGCACCGGCGCCAGCACGTCCCACCGGCGTACGTCCAGCCAGCGGCGGCCGGGCCGGCCGCTCACCGGCGCGCCCCGCACGTCCACCGGGAACCGATCGACGTCCGGGTCGGCGGCCGCGTACGACCCGACGTCGACCTGGCAGACCAGCCGGCGGTCCCGGGCCCGCAGCGCGGTGGTCTCGGTGGAGGTGGTGCGCACCGGGTCGAGCAGGAAGACGTCCGCGTCGGCGGTGATGTCCAGCGGGCCGGTGAGCTGCCACTGCCACTGCCACTGCCGGGCCAGCGTCGCCGGCCAGGGTGTCGGCGCCCCGGGGGGAACGATCCGCTCCCGGCAACCGGGCAGCGGGGCGAGCAGCAGCACGGCCAGCAGCGCCGCCACGCCCCGGCC
>NZ_JBSGJR010000325.1:0-7661 GCF_053605645.1 Micromonospora sp. NPDC003776 | reverse complement strand
CGGACGCGCCGGACCGCGACGAGCGCATGGCCGAGATGGTCCGCAGCACGGAGCCGCTGGTGCGGCTGCTCGGCCAGCGGCTCGTCCGCGACCACCTGGACAACACGGTCATGCTGGAGGTGCTCACCCGGCGGTACTACGGCAACAAGGCGCTCACCCGGGTACGCACGGCGCAGGTCGCGGGGTGCGCGTTCGTGGTCGCCGAGCGGGCCGAGTCGAGCGTGGTCTCCGCCGCGGTGCGCTTCGAGGCGCTGGGCGAGGCGCTGCGCGGGCTCGCCGAGCTGGCGGGCGGCGAGGACGCCATCGACGCGGACATCTACCTCGCGTGGGAGAACCAGCCGACGGACTTCGACGCGATGGCGGCGGCGCTGCTGGAGGTCATCGCCGCGCACCCGCTGCCGCCACAGGTCCGCCGGGTCACCACCACGGTCGCCGGCCGCAGCGGCGCGGTGATGCACCACCACTTCACGTTCCGCCCGGCGGCCGGCGGCATGATGGAGGAGCGGCTGATCCGCGGCCTGCACCCGTACATCGCGCAGCGGATGCAGCTGGAGCGGCTGCACAAGTTCGACCTGACCCGGCTGCCGTCGTCGGACGAGGAGGTCTACCTCTTCCAGTGCGTGGCCCGGGAGAACCCGTCCGACCAGCGCCTCGTCGCCTTCGCGCAGGTACGCGACCTGACCGAGCTGCGCGAGCACGACGGCCGGCTGGTGGCGCTGCCGACGACTGAGGACACCGTCGCCGCCTGCCTCGACTCGATCCGCCGCGCGCAGTCGGCCCGGCCGTCGAAGAACCGCTTCCACACCAACCGGATCGTGATCTACGTCTGGCCGCCCAGCGAGCTCACCCGGGAGGAGATGGAGATGATCGCCGGGCGGGTGCGCCCGACCACCGGCGGCGCCGGCCTGGAGGAGATCCTCTTCATCGCCCGGCAGCGCGATCGCGCGACCGGCGAGCTGACCAAGATCGGCGTACGGATCACCTTCGACGCCACCGGTGCGGCCAAGCTGACCGTCGGGGAGCCGCCGGTCGAGCCGGTCGAGCCGCTGGACGACTACCGGCTGAAGGTGCTGCGGGCGAGCAGCCGCAACACCGTGTACCCGTACGAGCTGACCGGGCTGCTCGGTGACTTCGTCGAGCACGACCTCGACGAGAAGCACCAGCTGGTGCCGGTCGAGCGGCCGAAGGGGCGCAACACCGCGGCGATCGTCGCCGGCGTGGTGAGCACGCCGACCGTGCGGCACCCGCAGGGCGTCACGCGGGTGGTGCTGCTCGGCGACCCGACGAAGTCGCTGGGCGCGCTGTCCGAGCCGGAGTGCCGCCGCGTGATCGCCGCGCTCGACCTGGCCGAGCGGATGGAGGTGCCGCTGGAGTGGTACGCGCTCTCCGCCGGCGCCCGGATCTCCATGACCTCCGGCACGGAGAACATGGACTGGGTGGCCGCCGCGCTCAAGCGCATCGTCGAGTTCACCCAGGCCGGCGGTGAGATCAACATCGTGGTCGCGGGCATCACCGTCGGCGCGCAGCCGTACTGGAACGCCGAGGCGACGATGCTCATGCACACCAAGGGCGTCCTGGTCATGACGCCGGACTCGGCGATGGTGCTCACCGGCAAGCAGTCGCTCGACTTCTCCGGCGGCGTCTCCGCCGAGGACAACTTCGGCATCGGCGGCTACGACCGGGTGATGGGCCCGAACGGGCAGGCGCAGTACTGGGCGCCGGACCTGCCCGCCGCGCGGGACGTGCTGATGGCGCACTACGACCACACGTACGTCGCGCCCGGCGAGGACGCGCCTCGGCGGGCGGTCACTACCGACCCGGTCGACCGGGACATCTCCGACTTCCCGCACGCGGTCGCCGGCAGCGACTTCACCACCGTCGGGGAGATCTTCTCGGCGCAGGCGAACCCGGACCGGAAGAAGCCGTTCGACATCCGTACGGTGATGCGGGCGCTCTCCGACCAGGACCATCCGGTGCTGGAGCGCTGGGCGGGCATGGCCGACGCGGAGACCGCGGTGGTGCAGGACGTACACCTCGGCGGCATCCCGGTGTGCCTGCTCGGCATCGAGTCCCGGTCGGTGCCGCGCCGGGGCTTCCCGCCCACCGACGGCCCGGACACCTACACCGCGGGCACGCTGTTCCCCCGGTCGTCGAAGAAGGCGGCACGGGCGATCAACGCGGCCAGCGGCAACCGTCCCCTGGTCGTGCTGGCGAACCTGTCCGGCTTCGACGGCTCGCCCGAGTCGATGCGCAAGCTGCAGTTGGAGTACGGCGCGGAGATCGGCCGGGCCATCGTCAACTTCCGCGGGCCCATCGTGTTCTGCGTGATCTCGCGTTACCACGGCGGCGCGTTCGTGGTGTTCTCCAAGGCCCTGAACCCGAACATGACCGTGCTGGCGCTGGAGGGCTCGTTCGCCTCGGTGCTCGGCGGCGCGCCCGCCGCCGCCGTGGTCTTCGCCGGCGACGTGACCGCCCGCACCGCGGCGGACCCGCGGGTGCAGGAGCTGCAGGAGCGGGTGGCGGCGGCCACCGGCGCGGACCGGGCGGCGCTCGCCGCCGAGCTGGACGAGCTGCGGGCGTCGGTGCGGGCGGAGAAGCTCGGCGAGGTGGCCGCCGAGTTCGACCGGGTGCACAGCATCCAGCGGGCGGTCGAGGTGGGCTCCGTCGACGCGGTCGTCCGGGCGGCGGAACTGCGTCCGCGGATCATCCAGGCCATCGAGTCCCACGTGGGCTGATCAGCCGGTTACCTCGACCGCCGCGGCCGGACCTCCCGGTCGCGGCGGTCGAGGTCGGGCCGCCGGGCGTCGGTGACGGCTATGCCGGCCAGGACCACGGTGACGGCGAGGGCCGCCGGCAACGGTGGCAGCAGCAGCGCGACCGGCGCCAGCGCGGCCAGGACGAGCAGCCCGATCAGCCGGTCGCGGGGGACGTGCCGGAAGACCTGGTGTCCGAAGAACGCCAGCCCCGCCAGGAACAGGCCGGGTCCGCCGTAGATGACGGTGACCCAGGCCGGCTCGGTGTGCCCCAGCGGATGGGCGATGACGAACTCGACGCCGACGGCGGTGACGACGACGCCGGCCACCATCGGCAGGTGGGCGAACAACGCCCAGCGGGCGAGGCGGTCCGGGTCGGACGCCATGGCGATGACGCCGGGCAGCAACTCGCCCGCGCGGTGGATGTAGATCCGCCAGAACAGCGCCGTGGTGGCGAACGACACCGCGGCCGCCGCGGTCCGCTCGGGCGCGAAGCCGGCCTGATCGAGCGCCAGACCAGCGATGAGCACCAGCTCGCCGAGCGCGATGATGAACATCTGCCGGTATCGCTCGGCCAGGTGCTCCGCGACGATCGGCCACTCCTGAGCGGGTGCGCGACCCAGCCCCGGGGTCGGGTAGCGCGCCGCGCCGGCGAGGTAATCGATGCCCAGGGCCACCGCCCACAGCGCGACTCGGGCCGGCCCGGGCGACAACGCGCCGGCGATCCAGGGCACGGCGGAGAGACTGAACCAGAACAGCAGCCGCAGGGTTCTGCGCCGCAGCGGGTGACCCCGCAGGGCGAACAGGAAGAAGAGGTGGCGGCCGACGTTGACGGCGACGTAGAGCCCCGCGAAGACCAAGCTCCGCTTCCCGAACGCCTCCGGCAGCGCGACCGCCATCAGGAGGGCACCCAGCATGCTGGCGATGACCAGCAGCTGTATCGCCGGATGCTCCGGGTCGTACAGGTCGGTGGTCCAGGCCGTGTTGGTCCAGACCCACCACACGGCGAGCAGGAGCAACAACGCCTCACCCGCGCCGCTACCGCTGAGGTCGTGGATCAGCGTCCGGGAGAGCTGCGTGAGGGACAGCACGAACACCAGGTCGAAGAAGAGCTCCAGGAACGTCGCCTGCCGCGCCTCTTCGGGCCTGCGCAGCAGGTCGGCGGCCGTCCCGCTCATCGGTCCGCCCGCCGCCGTCCGGCGCTGGTCATCGACGCGCTCCTTCACAGGGGGTCCGGTACGTCGGGAACGGGCCGAATCCGCGCCCGGCCCGCCCCGCGACACGGTGGCTGAACTAGCGCAGCGACCGGAAGGCGGTCCGCAACTCGTCGCAGAGCAGTTGCGGCTGTTCCCAGGCGGCGAAGTGCCCACCCCGGTCGAGCTTGTTGTAGTGGATGAGCTGGGGATAGGCACGCTCCGCCCAACTCCTCGGGGCCTCGTACAGCTCGTCCGGAAAGACGCTCACGGCGGCCGGGACGGAGACGTCCTTGGCGGCGAAGAACGAGAGCTTGTTCTCCCAGTACAGGCGGGCGGCGGAGACACCGGTGTTGGTCAGCCAGAAGAGGGTGATGTTGTCGAGGAGGTCGTCCCGTGTGATGCCGACGGACTGCCCGGCGATGGCCCGACAGAACAGCTCCAGGCTGGCCGCGTCGTGGTCGAGCAGGAAGCTGGCCAGGGCCATCGGCGAGTCCGCGAGACCGGTCAGGGTCTCCGGACGCGTGCCCATGATCAGGGCGTAGGCGGAGTGCAGCCAGAAGAAATTGATTTCCTCGCACGCCTTGCGCTCCTCGACGGAGAGGTTGGCCGGCAGCGAGTCGAGAGGATTGTTCGCCCCGCTGATGCCGGTCTGCAGCAGGGCGTCCAGGTCGGGCGGGACCGCGCTCGGCATGTTGGTGTGGATGCCGGCGAGTTCCGGTGGTGCCTGCACGCCCATGAGGTTGGTGATCAGCGCACCCCAGTCGCCGCCCTGGGCGACGAAGCGGTGGTAGCCGAGGCGCTTCATCAGCTCGGTCCAGGCTCGTGCGATGTGCTCGGGGCCCCAGCCCGGCGCGCTCGGCTTGCCGGAGAAGCCGTAGCCGGGCATGGACGGGATCACCAGGTGGAAGGCGTCCGACGCGTTCCCGCCGTGCGCCGTGGGGTCGGTGAGCGGACCGATGATCTTCAGCTGCTCGATCACCGTGCCGGGCCAGCCGTGGGTGACGATCAGCGGCAAGGCGTCGTCGTGTTTCGAACGGACGTGGATGAAGTGGATGTCGAGCCCGTCGATTTCGGTGATGAAGTTCGGCAGGCTGTTCAGCCTCGCCTCGACCTTGCGCCAGTCGTACTCCTTCTCCCAGTAGCGGGCGAGCGCCTGGCTGGTCTCGAGGGGCACACCCTCGGACTGGTCGTCAACGGTCTGCTTCTCCGGCCAGCGGGTGGCCGCGATGCGCTTGCGCAGCGCCTCGAGTTCCGCGTCGGGGATCTCGATCGTGAACGGCCGGATGTCGGCGGTCGGGCGGGTCATCGTCTGGGTCGCCACGGTGGCCTTCCTCTCCTTCGGGGTTGATGCCGCGGGTTCACGCTGGCGCTAGGCGGCCTGCTCGCCGCGGCGGGGAAGCTTCCAGTCCGGCCGGACGAAGTGGCAGGTGTAACCGCCGGGATTGCGTTCCAGGTAGTCCTGGTGCTCCGGCTCCGCCTCCCAGAAGGGGCCGGCGGGAGTGACCTCGGTGACCACCTTGCCCGGCCAGAGGCCGGAGGCGTCCACGTCGGCGATGGTGTCCTCGGCGATCTGCCGCTGCCGGTCGTCGCAGTAGAAGATGGCGGACCGGTAGCTGGTGCCGACGTCGTTGCCCTGCCGGTCCTTCGTGGTCGGGTCGTGCGCCTGGAAGAAGAACTCGAGCAGGTCCCGGTAGGACAGCCGGTCGGGATCGAAGACGATCTCGACCGCTTCCGCGTGCGAGCCGTGGTGCAGGTACGTCGCGTTCGGCACGTCCCCACCGGTGTAACCGACCCGGGTGCTGATCACGCCGGGGCGCTTCCGGATCAGATCCTCCATTCCCCAGAAGCAGCCGCCGGCCAGGATCGCCTTCTCCGTCGCACCGGTCATCGCTCCCCCTTTCCCGTTTCATCAGGACACCCGCTACGGACCGAAGGTGAACACGTACGCCCGGAGGCCGGGCCGGTCGGCGACGAGGGTCAGCTCATGGTCGGCGCGGGGCGCCCCGGCGACGAGCCGGACCATGCGTGGGCGGTCGGTACGCGCGACCGCGTCCGGGCCGACGTCGGCTCCGCGCTCGCCGTCGATCGGGTTCCCGTCGAGCAGCACCCGGATCGCGGCCGGGTCGGCCGGTCCCGGATCGAGGACGAGGTTCACCTCGCCGGCGTTGAACGGCAGGTGGAGCTCGCCGGCGCCGCCGGCGAGTTCGACGTACTCGCCGCCGTCGCGCCAGTCGCCCCTCAGCGCGTACGTCCCCGGCTCGGCCCGCTCGGCGCCGAGGTACGTCTCCGGCGTGATGCCGAGGTAGGAGGGTTCCCCGACGGTGGCGAAGCCGGTCACCTCGGGGGTGACCGGCGGCAGCTCGGTACGGGGTGCCCTGATCTCGAGGAGGCGGCGGATCTCCGACTCCACCCGGTCGTAGTCACCCTCGCCGATCCACCGCTGGACGAGTCGCCCGGCGGCGTCGAAGAGGTACTTGGCCGGCCAGGCGTCGTTGCCGAGGGCGCGCCAGAAGGTGAAGTCGTTGTCGAGCGCGACGGGATAGGTGAGGCCGTGGTCGCGAATCGCCCGGTCGATGTTCTCGGCCTGCCGGCCGAACTGGAACTCCGGGGCGTGCACGCCGATGACGGTCAGGCCCAGATCGGCGTAGTCCCGGTGCCACGCCTTGACGTAGGGCGCGGTGCGGATCCAGTTGACGCAGGTGTACTCCCAGATGTCGATCAGCACCACCCGGCCGTGCAGATCGTCGGGCGTCAGCGGTGGCGAGTTGACCCACCGCTGCACCGTGACGGGAGGAAGCTGTGCGGTCATGTCCGTCTTCCCGCCGGCACGCCGGCCGCCGCGGCCCCGACGATGGACCTGTCGTCGGCCTGCTGGACGTAGCCGACCACGACGGCGCGTCCCGGATCCAGGTCTTCCGGCAGCCCGAGCTCCACGCGCCCCCGGCTCGGCTCCAGCTCCGCCGACGTGAAGGCGCGCACCACGTTGTCCTGGTGCAGCCGCCGCCCGGCGTTCTCACCGCGCGGGACGTCGTTCTCCAGGCCGCGTTCGACGACCGCCACGTTCACCACCGCCCGTTCCGGCGGGCGCTCGGCCTGGTAGTCCACGACCACCCGGCGTCCGCCGTCCGCCTCGGAGACCGACAGCGTGAGCGGCGTCGTGGGGGCCGATCTCAGGGCCGACGTGATCGCCGTCAACGCCTGCCGACGGTCGGAGCCGACGAACTCGACGGTGCCGTTGACGATCATCTGCGGCGTGTACAGCCCGGCGGACCCGAAGGCGCGGGCGTACTCCTCCTGCCGGCGGGTGTGTGCCTCGTTGCCGAACGGGTCGGCCCAGCCCAGGTGGTCCCAGTAGTCCACGTGGAAGCCGAGGGCGTAGACGGGCTGCCCGCGCTCCCGGGCGTCCCGGTCGATCTCGGACAGCACCTCCTCAGCCGGCGGACAGCTGTTGCAGCCCTGGGAGGTGAACATCTCCACGACGGCGAAACCGCCGCCCGCCGCATCCTGGGCGCTGTTCGACCCGGTGCGCGAGGTGTCCGTCATGGCGCGTCTCTCCTCGGGTGCTCCTGCTGGCGCCCTGGGCTTCCCCTTCCGCGGGCGCCCATGCCTGCACCCCAGGACCGCACCGCGCGACCCCGGTCGTGGCCATTCGACGAAACCGGGTCGACGGGTAGGGCCTTCGGCGGATCGCGGGCGGCGCGGCGGGCGCCGG
>NZ_JBSGJR010000324.1:0-7668 GCF_053605645.1 Micromonospora sp. NPDC003776 | reverse complement strand
GTCGCAGGAAGCGCGGCGGCCGCCGAAACCGGCCGGCTCACGGTCCAGGCCGGCGGCGACGAGGCCGCCGTCGACCGGGTCACCCCGCTCCTGGAACACCTCGGCACCGTCCGCCGCTGCGGCGGCCCCGGCCGCGGCGCCGCCCGGAAACTCGTCCTCAACACCGCCCTCGTCACCGCCGTCACGGCGATCGCCGACACGCTCGCCGTCGCCGAGGCGGTCGGCCTGGACCGGCGTACCGCCCTCGACGCCCTCGCCGGCGGACCGCTCGACGGCGCCGTCGCCCGGGCGACCACCACGGACGCCGCGTTCGCCGTCACCCTCGCCGCCAAGGACGCCCGGCTCGCCCTCGACGCACTCGGCGACGCCCCCGCGCCCCTGCTGCGCGCCGCCGCGTCGGTGCTGGCGGCCGCACCCCACCCCGACCACGACATCGCCACCCTCACCCGCAGCGCCGACAAGGAGTACGCATGACCATCACCCTGGACAACCCGGCGACCGTCCCCGCCCCGTTCGGCGACCGGTTCGCCCACGTCGCCCGGCTCGACCTGCCCGGCGGCGCCCTGCTGGTCCTCTCCGGCCAGGTCGGCGTGGACGAGCACGGCACAATCGTCGAGCCCGGCGACGTCCGGGCCCAGTCCGAGCGCATCTTCGAGATGATCGCCGGGCTGCTCGCCGCACACGGCGCCGGCTTCGACGACGTCCTGCACATCCGGACGTTCATGACCGACCTGGCCGACCTGGCCGGCTACGCGGCCGTTCGGGGCCGGTACTTTCCGAACTCCCGGCCGGCCAGCACGACGGTGGAGGTGAGCCGACTCTTCCTGGACGGCGCGGTGCTGGAGGTCGAGGTGACGGCCGCCGTCACCCCGCGCTGACGACGCCTGCGGGGCACCCGGACCGGGTGCCCCGCAGCTTCGCTCCCACAGCGGACGGCGCGGCGAGACCAGAGCGGGAATCGAACCCGCGTGCACGGTTTGCAGACCGCTCCCTCACCACTCGGGCATCTGGTCGGGATGAAGCACGTACCCCCGGCTGGGATCGAACCAGCGGCCTTCGGATCCGGATTCCGACGCGCTCTCCACTGCGCCACGGGGGCATGAGCGGCGGAAACCGATCCCGCCGTCCGTACCCGGGGTGCGATTCGAACGCACACTGGCCGCTTGCTGAAAGCGGTGCCTCTCCCTTTGGGCTACCCGGGCCTGGAAAACGTGCCCTCGGCGCGATTCGAACGCGCACTGCGCGGCCACTCAGACCGCTGCCTCTGCCGTTGGGCTACGAGGGCTGGCGCTGCGAGCCGAGGATTCGAACCTCGAACCTTCCCTTCCAGAGAGGGATGTGCTGCCAGTTGCACCAGCTCGCATGGTGTCCGCCGACGGCGGACCGTGCCCCGACCAGGACTCGAACCTGGGATCTTCGGATCCGTAATCCGACGCGTTCTCCGCTACGCCATCGGGGCGGGAGGACCGGCGCCCCACCCCCCGAGGGGCGCCGGCCGGGTGTCAGCCCTTCACGCAGACGACCTGCTTGAGGTGGGCGACCACCTCGACCAGGTCCTCCTGCTGGGCCATCACCTGGGTGATGTCCTTGTACGCGCCGGGGATCTCGTCGACCACCCCGGCGTCCTTGCGGCACTCGACGCCCGCCGTCTGCCGGGCCAGGTCCTCGGTGCTGTACGTCCGCTTCGCCTGCCCGCGCGACATCCGCCGCCCGGCGCCGTGCGACGCCGAGTTGTACGCGTCGAGGTTGCCCTTGCCGCGCACGATGTACGAGCCGGTGCCCATCGAGCCGGGGATGATGCCAAGGTCGCCCTTGCCGGCCCGGATCGCACCCTTGCGGGTGACCAGCACGTCCACGCCGTCGTAGCTCTCCTCCGCCACGTAGTTGTGGTGGCAGCTTGTCGGCTCGTCGTAGCTGACCTGCGGGAACGCGTCGCGTACGACGCCGCAGAGCAGGGCCAGCATGACCGCGCGGTTGCGCCGCGCGTACTCCTGCGCCCACCAGAGGTCCCGGCGGTAGGCGTCCATCTCCGGCGTGCCGGCGAGGAAGACCGCGAGGTCCCGGTCGGGCAGGTCCACGTTGTGCGGCAGCTTGCGGGCCACCGCCATGTGCCGCTCGGCCAGTTCCTTGCCAATGTTGCGCGAGCCGGAGTGCAGCATCAGCCATACCCGGCCGTCGTCCGGGCCGCCCTGCTCGAG
This sequence comes from Micromonospora sp. NPDC003776, assembly GCF_053605645.1. Classification (NCBI taxonomy): domain Bacteria; kingdom Bacillati; phylum Actinomycetota; class Actinomycetes; order Micromonosporales; family Micromonosporaceae; genus Micromonospora; species Micromonospora sp. NPDC003776. Next base: position 5,470 of record NZ_JBSGJR010000324.1, on the reverse strand, counting down.
GCAGACCTCGATGAAGTGGTTGCCGCCGCCGAGGGTGCCGAGCTGGCGCTGGGCCCGGGTCTCCAGCTGGGCGACCTTCCGGTCGAGGGTGCCGAAGCGCCGCCAGAAGTCGTCCCAGCCGCCCTGCTCCAGGCCCCGGACCCGGCGCGGGTCGACCGCGTCGTCGCGCTTGGCGAAGCCGACCGGGATGGCCGCCTCGATCGCCGTACGCAGCGGGGCGAGGTCGTCCGGCAGATCCGCGGCGGTGAGCGAGGTGCGCACCGCCGACATGCCGCAGCCGATGTCCACGCCGACCGCGGCCGGGGAGACGGCCTGGCGCATCGCGATGACCGAGCCGACGGTGGCGCCCTTGCCGAAGTGCACGTCCGGCATGACCGCAACGCCCTGCACCCACGGCAGCGCGCCGATGTTGCGCAGCTGCTTGGCCGCCTGCGCCTCGATCGCGTAGGGGTCGGTCCAGACCCGGACCGGTGCCCGGGTACCGGCCAACGGGGTGAAACCCATCATCGTCTCCTTGATCTTCATGTGCGTGTCCGAGCGGTTGGCCGGATTCGAACCGGCGATCTTCACCGTGGCGGGGTGACGCGCTGCCGGGCTGCGCTACAACCGCGGGTCGGTCCCGGTGGGGACCGGCGTAGGCCGTGCGGGGCTCGAACCCGCAGCCTCCCGGGTGAGAACCGGGTGAGCTTCCTGTTGCTCCAACGGCCCGTGCGGGACGGCGGGTCGCCGTCCACGCGGAGTCCGGGACCGCGGAATCGAACCGCGTGTCTCTCGCGCCCAAGGCGAGCGGGTCAGCCAGCTCCCTCGTCCCGGATGACCGGCCGGCGGGTACGCCGGCCGGGATCGTGCTCATGCCGTCCACTGTGGAGTTGAGAAGAATCGACGTCGCCGGCCACGGCCGGGACAGGTGAAGCAGGGGCGACAGGATTTGAACCTGCAACCGTCGGGTTTGGAATCCGGTGCTCTTCCGTTGAGCTACGCCCCTCGGATCCGGCGACGAAAAAGCCGCCCGTTCCCTGGTCGCAGGGCGGGCGGCTGCGCGTGTGTCGCGCGGGCGCTAGTCGCGCCACCGCCCCGGTTGCCACCGCTGCCGTCGGCAGCGGGCCAGGTTGCCTTCCGGCAGCAGGGCACCGCGCGGCGCGGGCCGCTCGGTGTGGGTGCGGTACTGCTGCGACACGGTGTGCTCCCTGGGTGTGGAACCGGTTGATGTAGCTCGTCGAAGGTAGGCGTCCGGCGGGAGCGAACGCAACGAATATTCGGACCCTGCTCGGATTCAGCCGGCGCGCAGGCCGGCCAGGGTGACGGTGACGAGCCGACGGACCGCGGCGGCGGACGGCAGGGCGGCGGCGGCGTGCAGGGCGTGCAGGCAGTAGGCGGCCAGCTCGGCCGGGGGTACGTCGTCGCGGATCTGCCCGGCGCTGGCGCCCTCGGTCAGCAGGTCGGTCAGCAGGGCGGTGACCTGGCGATGCGCGTCGGAGACGTGCCCGTCGCGGTGCAGGAGCGCGGCGAGTTCCGCACCGAAGCGGGTGTGCCGCTGATGTGCGGTCCGGTCACTCTGCAGGCGGGCGTACGTGTCGAGCACCGCCTGGAGCCGGGCGCCGGCGTCGCCGGCGCGGTCGCGGGCCTGGGTGAGCTGGGCGAGGTGGGCGGCGACCTCCCGGTCGTGCCAGGCGAGCAGGATCGCCCGTACGTCCGGAAAGTACTTGTAGAGGGTGGCGCGTCCGATGCCGGTCCGTTCGGCGATCTGGGACATGGTGACGGTCAGGACGCCGTGCTCGCCGGCCAGTTCGACGGTCTTGTCGAGGATCGCGTCGTGCACCGCTCGCCGGTGCGCCTCGATGGTCTCGTTCCACAGCTTCGGCACGGCGCTCATCATACAGCTCGCCCCTGGCACGACGGATCGTAGTGGTGTAGACAATATGTATCGCAAAAGCCGGAGGGTGGAGGATCGATGGCACACGGGAAGCAGGGGCACGAACGGCACGAGCACGGCGGGGACGCGGGTGGGGCGCTGATCCGCGGCGCGCGCCGCTACGAGTGGAGCGCGGCGGTCGGCATGCTGGGGCGCCGCCGGCAGGTCTACGACGGCCTGGTGGCGCTGAGCGGGATCGGGCGCGGCGACCGGGTGCTCGACATCGGCTGCGGCACCGGATATCTCACCCGGCGGGTGGCGCGGGCCGTCGGACCGGAGGGAGCGGTCGTCGGCATCGACCCCTCCCCCTCGGTCGTCGCGTACGCGGCGACCCGGTCACCGGTCAACTGCACCTTCCAGGTGGCCGGCGCGCAGGCCCTGCCGTACGCGGATGCCTCCTTCGACGCGGTCGTCTCCAGCCTCGCCATCCATCACGTGCCCGCGGAGGACCGGGTGGCCGCGGTCCGGGAGATGCGCCGCGTGCTGCGCCCCGGCGGCCGACTCCTCCTCGCCGACTTCCGTGCGCAGCCGCGCCACCTCCGCGTCGCCAACCTGTTCGGCGTGCTGGCCCGGCATGCACGGCAGCACCACGCGATGGCCGATCTCGCCGAGCTGGTCGAGCGGGCCGGCTTCGAGCTGGTCGGATCCGGGGACCGCTGGCCCTCCCTGCGCTACGTGCAGGCCCGGCGGGCGGCGACCGATGCTTCGGCCGATGCCGAAGGATCGCGGCCCTAGCCTGTCGGTCACCGACGAGAGGGGGCCGGGATGACCTTGCGGCAGCGGGTGGCGGAGCGGTTCGAACAGGTCAACGGGGTGCATCCGATGACGGCGGCGGACGACGCGTACGTCACCGGGCAGTTCGTGGTGCTGGCGGAGCTGTGCGCGGCGACCGGGCGGGACCCGGACGACGTACGCCGGTTGATGCTGGACCGGCGACTGCCGTTGCCGAGCTATCTGCGCTCGGACGGCGCGGAGATGGTCCCGGCCGACCTGTTCGCCCTCGCAGAACGGGCCGGCGGGGTGGCGCGGCTGGCGGGGTGGTTCGTCGGGCAGTGGGCCGACCCGGCGCAGGGCGCGGCGGAGTGGGACACCTACCTGAGTGGCCAGTACGTCTGCCTGCGCTCGGTCAGCCCGGAGAGCATCCGCCGCAAGGACGAGCTGACGGCGGCGATCCGGGCGGCACCGGACGAACCGGACGCCGGGTCGGCGGCCTGGCTCGACCGGCTGCACGCCCGGGTCGACGAGTTGGACGCCCTCGAACCGGCGTTCACCGGGTACGACCGGCTCCGGTTCGGCGGCCCCACCTCGCGGGACACCTGCGTGGACGCGGTGCGGTCCCGCTGGCCCCGGCCGGTCAGCGCTCCGGCCGCGCGCTGACCCGGCGGGCGACGGCGAGCAGATACTCCTTGCGGTGCAGTGGGTCGTGGTCCCAGCGCGGGCGGCTGGGCGCCGGGCCGCGCACCGGCCGGTAGTGGTCGAACTCGGATTCGAGGGTGCCCTCCCCCCGGGTGAGCGACGGGAGGCGCTGTTCCAGGGCGTGCACCCGCCCGGCAGGCACCTCCCCGTCGAGCAGGTACGACGCGCCACGCAGGGCGGCGCTGCGGGGCACCGCGTCGAGGGTGGCGAGCACCGGGAGCACCGTGCCGAGCAGGTCGGCGGGCAGGTCCAGGTGGAACCGGTGCACCGGTTCGTGGACCCGGGTGCCGGCCCGGCTGAGCGCGGCCATCAGCACCAGCGGGGTGAGATTGCGGAAGTCGCCGGCGGTGCTGGACATGCTCTTGTCGAACACGGCGTGGGCGTGGCTCTGCCGGGCCCAGTAGCCGCCGTGGGTGAGCGTGACGACGCAGTCGACGACCTCCCAGCCGCGTAGGCCCTGGCGCAGGGTCTCCCGGACGGTCTCCTCGATGGCCTTGAGGAAGGCCAGCGGCATGGAGCCCAGTTCGATGCCGAGCCGGAACTCGACGCCGCTGTCGACGGGGCCCGGTTCGATCCGCAGGCCCACGGTGCCGAGGAAGGGGTTGGGCTCCTTGCCGATCCACTCGACGGCGGCGCCGGTGCCGGTCACCCGCTCCACGCAGACGGTGGTGGTCTCGCGGAAGGTGACCGGTACGCCGTACTCGTCGGCGAGGGTGGCCTGGATGACCTCCTTCTGCACCTCGCCGTAGAGGGAGACGGCGATCTCCCGGCGCAGGTCGTCCTGGCGCAGGTTGATCAACGGGTCCTGCTCGGCGAGCTGGGCGAGCGCGGCGTGCATCGCCGCGCGGTCGGCGACCCGGGCGGGCTCCACGACCGTCTCCAGGGTGGGCGGGTTGAAGTGGTGCCGCCCGGCCGGCCGGTCGGGGGGCGCGCCGAGGTGGTCGCCGACGCGGACCTCGGTGAGGCCGTGCAGTCGGGCGATCCGGCCGGCGCCGACCGCGTCGCGGGGCACGGCGTCACCGTGGTCGAAGACGGCGATCGCGGTGACTTTGGCGAGGTGGTCCCCGCGGTAGCGGATGCGGTCGCGGACCCGCACGGTGCCGGCGAAGATCCGGGCGTACGCGATCTTCTCGCCGGCCGGCCCGCGTTCGACCTTGAAGACGGTGCCGGAGAGCGGGGCGTCGTCGTCGCCGTCGGCCGCCGGTAGCAGTTCGACGATGCCGGCGATGAGCTCGTCGACGCCGGCGCCGGTGATGGCGGAGCCGGCGTGCACCGGGTGGACCCGGGCCCGCCGGGTCTGGGTGGTGAGCGCCGCCCGCAGCCGGGCCGGGGTCAGCGCGCGCTCGTCCCGGACGTACGCGGCGAGCAGCGCGTCGTCGTGCGCGGTGAGCAGGTCGACCAGGCGGGCGGTGTAATCGGGGTCGTCCGGGGCGGCGGGCAGCCAGCGGGCGTCCGGGGTGCCGGCCGCGTCGACGCGGCCGAGGGCGACCACGTCGGGGCTGAGCCGGTCGGCGATCTGGCGCAGCACCCGGTCCGGATCGGCACCGGCCCGGTCCACCTTGTTGACGAAGTACAGGGTGGGGATGCCGAGCCGGCGCAGCGTGCGGGCCAGCACCCGGGTCTGCGCCTGTACGCCTTCGACGGCGGAGACCACCAGCACCGCGCCGTCGAGTACGCCGAGGACCCGTTCCACCTCGGCGATGAAGTCGGGGTGGCCGGGCGTGTCGATCAGGTTGACGGTGACCCCGGCGACGGTGAAGGAGACCACGGCGGAGCGGATGGTGATGCCGCGCTGCCGCTCCAGGGCCATGGTGTCGGTGCGGGTGCTGCCCTGGTCGACGCTGCCGAGTTCGTCGATGACGCCGGCGGTGTGCAGCAGCCGTTCGGTCAGGCTCGTCTTACCGGCGTCGACATGGGCGAGGATGCCGAGATTGAGGGTTGTCACGAAGCGTCATGTCCTTCGAGCAGGTGGTCATTCCTTCCTGGTGGGACATGGACGCGGCGCGCATCGTGGTGCTCCTCGAACTCGGTGGATGTCGTCGGTGCGATTGCAGCAACCGGCGGGTCGGCCGGGCAACCGATTAACCCGGGCGGGTGAACGACGTCGGCGAGGTGGTGGTGTCCTCAAGGGGAGGACACCAC
>NZ_JBSGJR010000323.1:0-7744 GCF_053605645.1 Micromonospora sp. NPDC003776 | reverse complement strand
GCGCCGGCGGAGGACGCGGAGCCCGTCGGCCCGCCGGTGAAGGCCGGGGCGGGCCTGCTGCGCCGGCCGCCGGGTGGCGACGCGGGGCCGGCCAGGCCGGCGACGAATGCCGGGGCGGGCTTGCTGCACAGGTCGCCGGCCGAGGATGAGGAGCCGGTCGGTCCGCCGGTGAACGCCGGGCCGGGCCGGTTGCGCCGGCTGCCGGTCACCGAGGACGAGGCGGCCGCGCGGCCGGGCGGCCCCGAGCCGGCGAACCCCGGCGTCGACATCGCCTGACCGCCGCCCGCCCTGATCCATTCGGAACGGGGGCGAACCGCGGTGTCGTGGCGCCCGGCAGAGCGCGACCTGCCGCACCGCAAGTGGATCATGGACGTGGACGTCCGGTCGGGCGGGTCAGCGGAGGGCGCGGAGGAAGCGTTCGGCGATCGGGACCGCACTGGACGTGCTGGAGCCGCCCTGTTCGACGAAGACGGCGAAGGCGACGTCGCCCTGCCAGCCGACGAACCAGGCATGGGCGTGCGCCGGGTTGTTGTCGTACTCGGCGGTGCCGGTCTTGCCGTACACCGGCTCGCCGGGGACGTCCTTCAGGGCGCTGGCGGTGCCGCTGGTGACCACCGCGCGCATCATCGTCTTCAACGCCGCCACGGACTCGGCCTTGAGCGCCGGGCCGGCTGGGGCCGGCTTCGCCGGCGCCGGGTCGAGCAGCAGCTTCGGCTGCTCCCAGTGGCCCCGGGCCACGGCGGCGGTGGCGCCGGCCATGGCGAGCGGGCTCACCACGGTGGTGCCCTGGCCGATCGCGGCGGCGGCCTGCTCGGTCGCCGAGCCGTTGGCGGAGACCTTGCCGGTGAAGACGTCCACCCCGAGGTCCCACTCGCCCTCCAGACCGAGGGTGCGACCGGCCTGCGCCAGCCCGTCCGCGCCGAGCTTCGGGGCCAGCGAGACGAAGGCGGTGTTGCAGGACTTCGCGAAGTCGGTGGTGAACGGCACCGGCCCCAGCTCGAAGTTGTCCGAGTTCTTGAACGACCGCCCGTCCACCACCTTGGTCTTCGGGCAGTCGACCGTCGCCTCCGGCGTCACCGCGCCCCGGTCGAGCAGGGCGAGGGCGCTGACCATCTTGAACGTCGAGCCCGGCGGCACCTGCGCGCCGAAGGCGAGGTTCTCGCCGGCCGGGCCGGGACCGTTCGCGGCGGCCAGCACCGCCCCGTCGCTGATCCGTACGGCCACGAGGGCGGAGCGCCGGGCCTCGCCGCCCAGCGCCGCGTCGGCGGCGTTCTGGGTGGCCGCGTCGAGGGTGGTCCGCACCGGCTGGCCGGGCTTCGGCTCGGCGCGGAAGGCCTCGACCCCGGTGGGGCCGGTGCTGCCGTCGGGTGCCGAGCGCTCCGTGACCACGGTCAGCCCGGGGGTCCCGCGCAGCCGGTCGTCGTACCGGCCCTGGAGGCCGCCGTGGCCGACCAGGTCGCCGCGGGCGTACTTGTCGGGGTGGGCCTGGAGGTCGTCGGCCTGGGCCGGGTCGACCGAGCCGAGCAGGGCCCGCGCGAACTCGCGGGTGGGCGCCAGGTCGAGCTTGTCGGTGCGGAAGCTGGTGCCGGGCAGGTCGTAGATCCGCGGCTTGATCTGCCGGTAGGCCTCCTCCCGCAGGGTCACCACCTCGACGAACGCGTCCGGCTTGGCCTCGGTGAGGCGCTTGGGCAGGTCGGCCAGATCGACCGGCGGCACGAGCGCGGGCCGGATCGCCTTGAACGCGGCGTCCAGCTCCTTCACCAGGGCCTTCACGTCGGTCACCTGCTGGGGCTCCACGCCGACCCGGACCACGGTGCGGGGAGCGACGATCGGGGTGCCGGCGCCGTCGAGGATGCCCGCCCGAGCTGCCGGGTCCCGGCGCAGGGCGAGCCGGTCGCCCGGCTCCAGCTTCTCCTGGAGCACGGCCGGCTCCCAGATCACCTGCCACTGGCTGTCGTCGCCCTGCCGCAGGCGTACCGGGCTCTCGTAGGCCCAGCGGACGTCGCCCGGCAGCCGCCAGCTCACCTGGATCCGGGCGGTGGCGATGTTGCCGGTGACCTTCGCGTCGCCGCTGCGCCGCAGCTCCGGCCGGAGGTCGGCCAGCTCGCCGGAGAGCGACCGGATCTCCTTGGCCACCTCGGCGGCCGGGATCTTGGCCCCGGTCGCGTCGACGAAGCCGACCGCCTGGAGATCACCCGAGCGCCAGCCCTTGAGGAGGGCGTCGACGCTGGCCTCCGGCCCGTCCTCGCCCGAGCACCCGACCAGCGCGCCCGCGGCGAGCACGGTGGCGGCCAGCGCCGCGAGAACCGGCCGGCGACGGGAGAGGTGGCGGCGGACGGGGTACGACACGGGCATGAAGCAGTCCCTCCGGTACGTAACTGCCCTGCACGCTAGTACGGCGGACCGGTCTCCACCGCCCCGCCTGTGCCCCGAACCGGGCAAAGACCAGCACGTGGCAGTGTGATGAACATCGCCAGTCCGGGTACTCCGCGACCGGCCGACCACGGACCCGCAACGGGTGAAAGGACAGAGTCCCGATCCGGACGTCCGGCCAGTGGTCCGCCGACGAACGGTCAGAGCGGCAGGGCCTAGGCTGGGCGGCAGAGTGACCCACAACGCGGTGGGTCGAGGGGAGTGGCACCGATGGACCGGCGTCCGGCGATCAAACCGGGACCCGACCTCCGGCAGGCTGATACCAGCCGGGACGATGACAGCTTCGATTCGGCGACCGACGGGGACGGTTTCGACCGTCTCGACACAGGCACAACCGGGATGACCGGTTCCAGCATCGACACCCTCTACGACCTGGGCCTGCCGACGCAGGCGCTGGGCGACGACACGGAGGACGCCGAGCTGGACGAGCCGGTGCCCAACGCGGAGCGCCTGGTCGCCCAGGCGGTCGCGCTGGCCGGTGACGACCAGGACGCGGCGACCCTGGTCGGCCGCTTCTGGCGGTTCGCGCCGGACGAGGAGCTGATCGGCTTCACCGCCGAGGAGATGCTCGAGGCCGCCCGGGCGCACCGGGACCTGGCCCAGCAGCGCGTACCGGGCGAGCTGAAGCTGCGCATCCACGAGCCGGACGCCGACCAGCACCACACGGTGATCGAGATCGTCACCGACGACATGCCGTTCCTGGTCGACTCGGTGACCGCGCTGCTCAACTCGCACCATCTCGACGTGCACCTGCTGGTCCACCCGCTGGTGGTGGTCCGCCGGGAGCCGCTGGGCCGGCTCACCGAGGTCTCCGCCGACGTGGAGCCGGACGACGCGATCGCCGGCGACCTGGTCGAGAGCTGGATGCGGATCGAGATCGACCCGGTCCGCGACCCGGCCGAGCGCGAGACGCTCCGCCGCGAGCTGCAGCGGGTGCTCACCGACGTCCGGGAGGCCGTGGAGGACTGGCCCAAGATGCGGCAGCGGGCCCTCGCGCTCGCCGACGAGCTGGCCTCCGCGCGTACCTCGGACAACCGGCCGCCGGTGCCGGAGAAGGACATCACCGACTCGGTGGAGCTGCTGCGCTGGCTAGCGCACGACCACTTCACCTTCCTCGGCTACCGGGAGTACCGGCTGGTCGACGCCGACGGCGCGGACGGCGGCCAGGCCCTCGAAGCCGTCCTCGGCACCGGACTGGGCATCCTCCGTTCGGACTCGCCGGAGGCCCGGGCGCTCTCGTCGATGACGCCGGAGGCGCACGAGAAGGTGCTGGAGAAGCGCCTCCTGATCATCACGAAGGCCAACTCGCGGGCCACCGTGCACCGCTCGGCCTACCTCGACTACATCGGCTTCAAGATCTTCAACGACGCCGGCGAGGTGGTCGGGGAGCGGCGGTTCCTCGGCCTGTTCTCCACCGCGGCCTACCGGACCAGCGTGCAGGAGCTGCCGGTGGTCCGCCGCAAGGTCGCCGAGGTGCTGGACCGCTCCGGGCTGAGCCTGCGCAGCCACTCCGGCAAGGACCTGCTCCAGATCCTGGAGACCTACCCGCGGGACGAGCTGTTCCAGATCAAGACCGACGACCTCTACCACGCGGTGATCGGCGTGCTGCGCATGGCCGGCCGCCGCCAGTTGCGGGTGTTCCTGCGCCGGGACGGGTACGGGCGGTTCATCTCCTGCCTGATCTACCTGCCCCGGGACCGGTTCACCACGCAGAACCGGCTGCGCATGCAGGACATCCTGCTGCGCGAGTTGAACGGCGTCGGGGTCGACTACACCACCCGGGTCACCGAGTCGATGCTCGCCCGGGTGCACTTCATCGTCCGGACCGACCCGGGCAACCCGCCCGGGGAGATCGACGCCGACCTGCTCGCCGAGGAGCTGGCCGACGCCACCCGGCTCTGGGACGACGACTACCGGCTGGTGCTCGAGCGCAAGCTCGGTGACGAGCAGGCCAAGCACCTGTTCAGCCGGTACGCCGACGCGTTCCCGGAGGGCTACAAGGACGGGCACACGCCGTACGAGGCGATGAAGGACCTGGCCAAGCTGGAGCTGCTGGAGGAGCCCGGCCAGCTCGAGATGCACCTGTTCCGCAAGCAGCTCGCCCGCACCAACGGCGCCGGCCGCGAGACCGACGAGACCATGGACGTCCGGTTCAAGGTCTACCGGTACGGCGAGCCGATGATGCTCTCCGCCGTGCTGCCCGTGCTGCACTCGCTCGGCGTGAAGGTGGTCGACGAGCACCCGTACGAGGTGGAGCGGGTCGACGGCCGGATCTGGCTGTACGACTTCGGGCTGCAACTGCCCGAGGCGCACCAGGAGCTGGCCGAGGTGCGGCCGCACGTGGAGAACGCCTTCGCCGCGGCCTGGCGGGGCGAGGCCGAGGTGGACGGCTTCAACGAGCTGGTGCTCCGGGCCGGGCTCACCTGGCGGCAGGTCGTGGTGCTCCGGGCGTACGCGAAGTACCTGCGGCAGGCGGGCACCGTCTTCTCGCAGGAGTACATGGAGCAGACCTTCATCGCGTACCCGACGATCGCCTCGTTGCTGGTGGAGCTCTTCGAGACCCGGTTCGCCCCGGGCGCCACCACCCTCGACGAGCGGCGGCAGCGCAGCGGCGAGCTGGTCAACGCGATCGGCACGGCGCTGGACGACGTGGCCAGCCTCGACCAGGACCGGATCCTGCGGTCGTACCTGACGTTGATCCAGGCCACCCTGCGGACCAGCTTCTACCAGAAGCCGGTCGGCGGACGGCCCAAGCCCTACGTGGCGTTCAAGCTGGACCCGCAGGCCATTCCGGACCTGCCCGCGCCGCGGCCGAAGTACGAGATCTTCGTCTACTCGCCCCGGTTCGAGGGCGTGCACCTGCGCTTCGGGCCGGTGGCCCGCGGCGGCCTGCGCTGGTCCGACCGGCGGGAGGACTTCCGTACCGAGGTGCTCGGCCTGGTCAAGGCGCAGATGGTGAAGAACGCCGTGATCGTGCCGGTGGGCGCCAAGGGCGGCTTCGTGCTCAAGCAGAAGCCGGGCGACCGGGACGAGGCGGTGATCTGCTACAAGGAGTTCGTCGGCGCGCTGCTCGACGTCACCGACAACATCCTCAGCGGGGAGATCGTGCCGCCGGAGGACGTGGTCCGGCACGACGCGGACGACCCGTACCTGGTGGTGGCGGCGGACAAGGGCACCGCGACGTTCTCCGACATCGCCAACGAGATCTCCGCCGCGCACAACTTCTGGCTCGGTGACGCGTTCGCCTCCGGCGGTTCGGCCGGCTACGACCACAAGAAGATGGGCATCACCGCCCGGGGCGCCTGGGAGTCGGTGAAGCGCCACTTCCGGGAGCTGGGGCACGACACCCAGACCCAGGACTTCACCGTGGTCGGCGTCGGCGACATGTCCGGCGACGTGTTCGGCAACGGGATGCTGCTGTCGAAGCACATCCGGCTGGTGGCCGCGTTCGACCACCGGCACATCTTCCTCGACCCGGACCCCGACGCGGGGACCTCGTGGGACGAGCGGAAGCGGCTGTTCGACCTGCCCCGGTCGTCCTGGGAGGACTACAACCGGGAGCTGATCTCGGCCGGCGGTGGGGTGTACCCGCGTACCGCCAAGTCGGTGCCGGTCTCGCCGCAGGTGCGCGCGGTGCTCGGCCTCGACGAGGACGTCACGCAGCTCAGCCCGCAGGAGCTGATGAAGGCGATCCTCACCGCGCCGGTGGACCTGTTCTGGAACGGCGGCATCGGCACCTACGTGAAGGCGTCGACGCAGACCAACGCCGAGGTCGGGGACAAGTCCAACGACGCCATCCGGGTGGACGGCAAGAGCCTCCGCTGCCGGGTGGCCGGCGAGGGCGGCAACCTGGGCTGGACCCAGCACGGCCGGATCGAGTACGCCGCGGCCGGCGGCCGGATCTACACCGACTTCATCGACAACGCGGCCGGGGTGGACTGCTCCGACCACGAGGTGAACATCAAGATCCTGCTCAACACGGCGGTCGCGGACGGCGAACTGAACCGCCCGGAGCGGGACGAGCTGCTGGCCCAGATGACCGACGAGGTCGCCGAGCTGGTGCTGCGGGACAACTACGACCAGGCCCGGGCGCTCAACAACGCCCAGGCCCAGGCCGCCTCGCTGCTCCCGGTGCACCGCCGGATGATCAGCGAGCTGGAGCGGTCCGGCCAGCTCGACCGGGCCCTGGAGGCGCTCCCGCCGGACGAGGAGCTGGCGGTCCGGACCGAGACCGGGCTGACCCCGCCGGAGTTCGCGGTGCTGCTCGCGTACGTGAAGATCGTGCTGGAGCGGGAGATCGTCGGCGAGGGGCTGGCGGACGAGGAGTGGACGACCGACATCCTGGTCAACTACTTCCCGACGCCGCTTCGTGAGCGGTTCGCCGGCCGGATGGGGCAGCACCGGCTGCGCCGGGACATCGTCACCACCGTGCTGATCAACGAGGCGATCAACCGCGGCGGCATCTCGTTCGTCTTCCGGGTCGTCGAGGAGACGGCCGCGTCGGCGGCGGACGTGCTGCGGGCGTACGTGGTGGTCCGCGAGGTGTTCGGGCTGCGCGACCTCTGGGACGCGGTGGAGTCGCTGGACAACAAGGTCTCGCCCGAGTTGCAGACCAACGTCTACCTGGACACCCGCCGGCTGCTCGACCGCGCGGTGCGCTGGCTGGTCACCAACCGGCGCTCGCCGATCGACGTGCCGGGGGAGATCGCCCGGCTGCGGGACGGCGTGGCCCGGCTCCTGCCGGACCTGGAGCACCTCTTCTACGGCACCGAGCGGGAGGCGATCGCCGCCCACATCGACTCGCTGACCGAGAAGGGGCTGCCCCGGGAGCTGGCCGAGCAGGCGACCCGGCTGATGTACAGCTTCGGCCTGCTCGACGTGGTGGAGACCGCCCGGTCGACCGGCCGGGACGTGAGCGAGGTGGCCTCGGTCTACTTCGTCCTCTCCGACCGGTTCCGGGTGGACGCCCTGCTGTCGAAGATCTCGCTGCTGCCGCGGGAGGACCGCTGGCAGACGCTGGCCCGGATGGCGCTGCGTTACGACCTGTACGCCGCGCTGGCCGCGCTCACCGCGGAGGTCCTCGGCTCCACCCCGGACAGCCTCCCGCCGGTCGAGCGGGTGCAGGAGTGGGAGCAGGCGAACGCCACCTCGATCCACCGGGCGCACCGGGCGATGGGGGAGTTCGACGAGTCCCGCGCCGACCTGTCGGCCCTGTCGGTGCTGCTGCGGCAGATCCGCACCCTGGTGCGGACCTCGGCGGCCGCCTGACCCGGACGGACACCGGCGCGGCCCGGTGGTCGGGGTGACCGAC
>NZ_JBSGJR010000322.1:0-7767 GCF_053605645.1 Micromonospora sp. NPDC003776 | reverse complement strand
CGCGCTCGCCGGCTGGGCCCGAGGCACCCTGCGGGCAGCACCGGCAGGACCACGGCCAGCCCGACGCCGGCCAGCAGCATCCCCACCACCCCGAGCAGGCGCCCCGCCCGACGGGCCGGCGACACCGTCGGCGCGCCGGCGGGGCCGGGCAGGCACCACGGACCGCACCCGGAGGCGGGCCGCCACAGCTCGGCGGTGCTCACGACGGCTCCCCGCCGAGGAAGTGCCGCAGGTAACGCGGGTTCAGCCGGTCCAGCGAGAAGAGCACGTAGAAGTCGGCGCAGCCGAAGTCCGGGTCGTACGCCGGTTCCCCGCAGACCCAGGCGCCGAGCCGCAGGTAGCCACGGAGCAGTGGCGGGACCAGCGCGCGCCGCGCGGCAGGCGCGGCGGTGGGCGGGTCGGCGGGGGCCGGCGCCTCGGCGAACCACGGCCGGCGGGGCGCCACCCGGAGCGGCGGCGGCGCCAGATGCCGGGCGGTGACCTGCGCCCACACCTCGGCCACCGCCGTCCCGCCGTCGCCGACCGGCACCGAGGCGCAGCCGCCGAGCCAGCGCGACCCGCGCAGGTGCAGGTAGCGGGTGATCCCGGCCCACATCAGGTTGATCACCGCACCGGAGCGGTGGTCCGGGTGCACGCAGGAGCGGCCCGCCTCGACCAGGTCGTCGCGGAGCGGGGCCAGCGCGGTCAGGTCGAACTCGGTGTCCGAGTAGCGGCGGTCGGTGCGCCCCGGCGGGAGCAGCCGGTACGTGCCGACCACCTCGTCGGTGCCCTCCCGCAGCACCACCAGGTGGTCGCAGTGGGCGTCGAACTCGTCGACGTCGAGCCCGGCGGCGTCCGGGGGCAGGGCCGCGCCGAGCTCGGTGGCGAACACCTCGCGACGCAGGCGTTGTGCGGCCGCGACCAGGGTGGGGTCGTCGGCGATCAGCAGGGTGTAACCGCTGGTCGTGAGGGGTGCGCCAGCGGCGTGCAGAACAGCCATGGGATCTGTGTAAGGGGCGCGGGTTGCCGCTCCCGGTGACCAGGAGCGTCGATCCGGTGAACGCCGACCGACACTCCGGCCCCGGCACCGGCCGGATGCGGCGACCCGGAGCCGACCGGAGCGTGGCACGCTGCGGAGGGAGAGAGGGCGGGGAGGATTTCATGATCATCGAGTCGCGGTTCCACGGGCCGGCCGGGTCGGGCAACGGCGGGTGGAGCGCCGGGGTGTTCGCGGCGGCGGTGGACGACCGGGGGCCGGTGGAGGTCACCCTCCGCAAGCCGCCCCCGTTGGAGACCCCGCTGACCGTGGTCGACGGCGAGGTACGCGACCCGGACGGCCAGGTGATCGCCCAGGTACGCCGGGTCGAGGAGTTCACCGCCGTGGTGCCGCCGGTGGACCGGCCGACCGCCGAGGCCGCCGCGAAGGCGTACCCGGGGCTGCGGGAGCACCCCTTCCCCGGCTGCTACGTCTGCGGCCCGGAGAACCCGGACGGGTTGCGGATCTTCCCCGGGCCGCTGCCGGACGGGCGGACCGCCGCGCCGTTCCGCGCCCCGGCCGAGGTGGTCCCGGCGACGGTCTGGGCCGCGCTCGACTGCCCCGGTGGCTGGGCGGTGATCGCCCCCGGCCGCCCGTACGTCCTCGGTCGGATCGCCGCGGTGGTCCGGGCGCTGCCGCGTCCCGGCGACGAGTGCGTGGTGACCGGCGCGATGGTCGGCGGCGAGGGACGCAAGGCCGAGGTCCACTCCAGCCTCTACGGCCCCGGCGGCGAGCTGCTCGGCTACGCCCGCGCCACCTGGATCGCGCTGCCCGCGGCCTGATCTCTCCTCCCTCAGGATGACGGCCTCCTGCCTGAGCGGGAGGAGGGCCTACGCGTGCCGCCTGATTGACCCGCTTGCCCGCGGTTGCCAGGCTGTGCCACGGCGCCCCCGCAACGGCGTCCCCATGGGCGCGCCCGCGCGCCGTGGCAGGAGAGGAGAACGATGTCCGACGGGCAGTGGAGCCCCAACGCCGGGACCGGCCAGATCGTGGTGTCCGGACTGACGAAGCAGTACAAGAACGTCCGGGCGGTCGACAATCTGTCCTTCACCGTCCAACCCGGCCGGG
The DNA here is from genome assembly GCF_053605645.1 of Micromonospora sp. NPDC003776. NCBI lineage: Bacteria > Bacillati > Actinomycetota > Actinomycetes > Micromonosporales > Micromonosporaceae > Micromonospora > Micromonospora sp. NPDC003776. The sequence continues at coordinate 5,684 of NZ_JBSGJR010000322.1, read as the reverse complement.
TGACCGGCTTCCTCGGTCCGAACGGCGCCGGCAAGACGACCACCCTGCGCATGCTGCTCAACCTGGTCACCCCGACGGCCGGCGAGGCCACCATCGGCGGCCACCGGTACGCCGACCTGGCCGACCCGCTGCGCTCGGTGGGCGCGGTGCTGGAGGCGTCCAGCGCGCACAAGGGCCGCACCGGGATCAACCACCTGCGGGTGATCTGCGCGGCGGCCGGGCTGCCCCGGCAGCGGGCCGACGAGGCGCTCGCGCTGGTCGGGCTCACCCCGGCGGCGAAGCGCAAGTTCAAGGGCTACTCGCTGGGCATGAAGCAGCGGCTCGGGATCGCCGCCGCGATGCTCGGCAACCCGCAGGTGCTCATCCTCGACGAGCCGGCCAACGGCCTGGACCCGGAGGGGATCCGCTGGATGCGCGGCTTCCTCAAGGGCCTGGCCGCGGAGGGCCGGACGGTGCTGGTCTCCAGCCACCTGCTCTCCGAGATGCAGCTGCTCGCCGACGACGTGGTGATCATCGCGGCCGGCAAGCTGGTCCGGCAGGGGCCGGTGGACCAGGTCATCGGTTCGATGGCGCACGGCGGGCGGGTGCGGGTGCGCACCCCGCAGGCCGAGGAGCTGACCGTGGCGCTGCGCGAGCAGCCGGCCACGGTGACCGCCGACGGGCACGGCGCGCTGCTGGTCACCGGGGTGGACGCCCCGACCGTGGGCCGGGTGGCCCTGGCCGCCAAGGTGGAGCTGCACGAGCTGACCACCGAGCGTCCCGACCTGGAAGGGGTCTTCCTCGAACTGACGGCCGGAAAGGCGGAGATCCGATGAACCTGGTCCGGTCCGAGCTACTCAAGATCCGTACCACCGCCACCTGGTGGCTGTTCGGCATCGGGGCGCTGGTCACCCTGGCGCTGGCGTTCCTGGTCAACGCCATCAACGCGAACTTCAGCATGACCGGCGGGCAGGACCTGGAGGGCGTCTCGCCGGAGCAGGCCGAGACGATCCGGGCCACCGCGAACGAGGTCTACCAGGCCGCCAACCTGTTCACCTCGGGGCAGTACTTCGGCCTGCTCTTCGTGCTGCTGCTGGGCATCCTGGTGGTGACGAACGAGTTCTACCACCAGACCGCGACCACCACGTTCCTCACCACGCCCCGGCGGACCATGGTGGTCGGCGCGAAGCTGGTCACCGCCGCGATCTTCGGCGCGGCGCTCTGGCTGATCACCACCGTGCTCACCGTGCCGGCGACGCTGATCTTCTTCGCCGTGAAGGGCTGGGATCCGCACCTCGGCTCCTGGGACGTCACCCGGGCGATCCTGCTCAACCTGCTCGCGTACGTGCTGTGGGGGATCCTCGGCGTCGGCTTCGGCGTGCTGATCCGCAGCCAGATCGGCGCCACCATCACGGCCGTGGTGCTCTACCTGGTCGGCACCACCGCCGCGAACCTGGTCTTCTTCCTCCTCCAGCAGTGGCTGAAGGTGGACTGGATCAGCAAGCTCGCCGTGGTCGTGCCGTCCACCGCCTCGCAGCTGATGATCAGCGGCACCGAGCTGCCGGGCAACCCGCCGCAGTGGGTGGGCGCGGCCGTGCTGATCGGGTACGCGGCGGTCACCGCCGCCGTCGGCACCGCCATCATGCGGCGGCGCGACATCGCCTGAGGACCGCCGTTCCGAGATCAGCCCCGGCCGGTGACCGAGTGTCACCGGCCGGGGCCGTTCCGCACCTAGCAAAGACCGGGCCGCCACGCTGCGTTTGCCGAACTTCTGGCATCTTCTGTGAAACGGACCACCAGCCGGAGGCGAGAATGCCTGCGCCATTCGTACGGCGTAGCCTGGGACCCGTCTCCCGCGTGCCCCTATTCGGGCACCGGGTACACCGCGTGACATTACGAACCCGCGTGAAAGAGGCGATTAGCGGCCGTGTCGACCCAGCAGACTTCGCAGGAGAACCCACTGGCGGGTTTCGGCCCGAACGAGTGGATCGTCGAGGAGATGTACCAGCGCTACCTCGCCGACCCCTCGAGCGTCGACTCGGCCTGGCACGACTTCTTCGCCGACTACCGGCCCGCTCCCGGCGCCGCCACTCCGCGCCCGGACGGGCAGGCCAAGCCGGCCGCCAAGCCGGAGCCCGCCGAGCAGCAGGAGGCGGTGGCCACCGTCACCCAGCAGCCGGCGGCCAAGCCCGCCGCGGCCAAGCCCGCCCCCGCCCCGGCCAAGCCCGCCGCCAAGCCGGCCGCGCCGACCCCGGCGAAGAAGGCCGCCCCGGCCAAGCCGGCCGCGAAGGCGCCGACGGCGACCGCCGCCGGCACCACCCCGCTGCGTGGCGTCGCCGCGAAGATCGTCCAGAACATGGACGCCTCGCTCGCCGTGCCGACCGCCACCAGCGTCCGCGCGGTCCCGGCGAAGCTGCTGGTCGACAACCGCATCGTGATCAACAACCACCTGGCCCGCGGCCGCGGCGGCAAGGTGAGCTTCACCCACCTGATCGGCTACGCGATGGTCCGGGCGCTGGTCGAGCACCCGGAGATGAACAACTCCTTCGCCGAGGTCGACGGCAAGCCGGCGATGGTCCGCCCGGAGCACGTCAACCTGGGCATCGCGATCGACCTGGCCAAGCCGGACGGCTCCCGCAACCTGGTGGTGCCCTCCATCAAGGCCTGCGAGGGGATGGACTTCCGGCAGTTCTGGCAGGCGTACGAGGACGTGGTCCGGCGCGCCCGCCGCAACGAGCTGACCATGGAGGACTACGCCGGCACCACGATCTCGCTGACCAACCCGGGCGGCATCGGCACGGTCCACTCGATCCCGCGCCTGATGCAGGGCCAGAGCGCCATCATCGGCGTCGGCGCCATGGAATACCCGGCGCCGTACCAGGGCATGAGCGAAGCGACCCTGGCCGAGCTGGCGGTCAGTAAGATCATCACGCTGACCAGCACCTACGACCACCGGATCATCCAGGGTGCGCAGTCCGGCGAGTTCCTGAAGGTGATGCACGAGCTGCTGCTCGGTGAGCGCGGCTTCTACGACCAGATCTTCACCTCGCTGCGCCTCCCGTACGAGCCGGTGCGCTGGGTGCAGGACGTGGCCGTCGACTCCGAGGGCCAGATCAACAAGACCGCGCGGGTGCACGAGCTGATCCACGCGTACCGGGTGCGCGGCCACCTGATGGCCGACACCGACCCGCTGGAGTTCACCATCCGCAAGCACCCCGACCTGGACGTCCTCCAGCACGGGCTGACCCTGTGGGACCTGGACCGGACCTTCCCGGTCAACGGCTTCGCCGGCAAGCAGCGGATGAAGCTGCGCTCGATCCTCGGCGTGCTGCGCGACTCGTACTGCCGCCGGGTCGGCATCGAGTACATGCACATCCAGGACCCGGAGGAGCGCCGCTGGATCCAGGAGCGGGTCGAGCGCAAGTACGAGAAGCCGACCACGGACGAGCAGAAGCACGTGCTCAACCGGCTCAACGCCGCCGAGGCGTTCGAGACCTTCCTGCAGACCAAGTACGTCGGCCAGAAGCGCTTCTCGCTGGAGGGCGGCGAGTCGCTGATCCCGCTGCTGGGCGAGGTGCTGGAGTCCTCCGCCGAGGCCGGGCTCGACGAGGTCGTCATCGGCATGGCCCACCGCGGCCGGCTCAACGTGCTGGCCAACATCGTCGGCAAGCCGTACGAGAAGATCTTCTCCGAGTTCGAGGGGCACCTCGACCCGCGCTCCACCCAGGGCTCGGGCGACGTGAAGTACCACCTCGGCCAGAACGGCAAGTTCACCACCCCGGACGGCGAGCACGCGGTCAAGGTGTCGGTGGTGGCGAACCCGTCGCACCTGGAGGCCGTGGACCCGGTGCTGGAGGGCATCGTCCGGGCCAAGCAGGACCGGATCGACCTCAAGCTGGAGGGCTACACGGTGCTGCCGCTGGCGGTGCACGGTGACGCCGCCTTCGCCGGCCAGGGCGTGGTCGCCGAGACGCTCAACCTCTCCCAGCTGCGCGGCTACCGCACCGGCGGGACCGTGCACGTGGTGGTCAACAACCAGGTCGGTTTCACCACCGCTCCCGAATACAGCCGGTCCAGCCTCTACAGCACCGACGTGGCCCGGATGATCCAGGCGCCGATCTTCCACGTGAACGGCGACGACCCCGAGGCCGTCGTGCGGGTGGCCCGGCTCGCCTTCGAGTACCGGCAGGCGTTCAACAAGGACGTCGTGATCGACATGGTCTGCTACCGCCGGCGCGGGCACAACGAGGGCGACGACCCGTCGATGTCCAACCCGCAGATGTACAAGATCATCGACTCGAAGCGGTCGGTCCGGAAGCTCTACACCGAGGAGCTCATCGGGCGGGGTGACATCACCGTGGAGGACGCGGAGGAGCTGCTGCGCGACTACCAGTCGCAGCTGGAGCGGGTCTTCAAGGCCACCCGGGACGCGGCCACCACGCCGCGCCAGCTCAGCCGCCCGAAGCGGGAGGAGGAGCCGGAGCCGCAGGTCGACACCGCCACCGACGCCGCCGTCGTGAAGGCGATCGGCGAGGCGCACGTCAACCTGCCGGAGGGCTTCACCCCGCACAAGCGGATCCAGCAGCTGCTCGACCGGCGGGCCAAGATGTCCGTCGAGGGCAACATCGACTGGGGTTACGGCGAGATCATCGCGTTCGGCTCGCTGCTGCACGACGGGGTGACCGTCCGGCTCGCCGGTCAGGACTCCCGCCGCGGCACCTTCGTCCAGCGGCACGCCTCGATCGTCGACGCGAAGACCGGCGAGGACTACCTGCCGCTGATGTCGCTCACCGCCGACGGCGAACGGTCCCGCTTCTTCGTGCACGACTCGCTGCTCAGCGAGTACGCCGCGATGGGCTTCGAGTACGGCTACTCGGTGGAGAACGTCAACGCGCTGGTGGCCTGGGAGGCCCAGTTCGGCGACTTCGTCAACGGCGCCCAGTCGGTGATCGACGAGTTCATCTCGTCCGGCGAGGTGAAGTGGGGCCAGCGCTCCGCGGTCACCCTGCTGCTGCCGCACGGCCACGAGGGGCAGGGCCCGGACCACACCTCCGGCCGCCCGGAGCGGTTCCTCCAGCTCTGCGCCGAGGACAACATGCGGGTGGCCATCCCGACCACCCCGGCGAACTACTTCCACCTGCTGCGTCGCCAGGCCCTGTCGCCGAAGCGCAAGCCGCTGGTGGTGTTCACGCCGAAGTCGCTGCTGCGGCACAAGCTCTGCGTGTCGCCGGTGGAGGACTTCACCACGGGCACCTTCCAGCCGGTCCTGGCCGACACCGCCGCCCCGGCGCCGGAGCAGGTGAAGCGGGTGCTGCTCTGCTCGGGCAAGGTCTACTACGACCTGTTCCAGGCCCGGCAGGAGCGGGGCGTCACGGACACCGCGATCATCCGGATGGAGCAGCTCTACCCGCTGCCCGTCGAGGAGGTCCGGGCCGCGCTGGCGCAGTACCCGAACGCCGAGGACTTCGCCTGGGTCCAGGAGGAGCCGGCCAACCAGGGCGCCTGGTCGTTCGTCGCGCTCAACCTGCTGGAGCACCTGCCCGAGGTCCGACTGCGGCGCATCTCCCGCCCGGCCGCCGCCGCCCCGGCGGTGGGCTCGGCCAAGATGCACGAGGTCGAGCAGGCCGCGCTGATCGAGGCGGCGCTTCCCCGCCCGTGACCCGACCGGCAGCGGCCCGGCCCGACACCCCGGGCGGGCCCCGGGC
>NZ_JBSGJR010000321.1:0-7768 GCF_053605645.1 Micromonospora sp. NPDC003776 | reverse complement strand
CCCGGCTGCGCCGGCCGGAGCACTGGTCCCTCGCCGTCACCCCGGCCCGCTCCCCCGCCGGCCCCCGTCCGGGCGGCCGGTCGGGGCACCGCCGGTCGGCGCCCCGCCGCCCCCGCTGAACCCCGGCATTCCGCCCTTCCGCGCCTGCCGTCCCCTCCTCGCGGGTGATCGACCCCGCTTCAGGTGTCCCCGGTTCCTGGATCTGGTGATCGGCACCGCCGGCGGCATCCCGGCGCGCGGGCCCGCTGATCGGCACCGCCCGCGGCACCTCGGGCTCTCGGGCCCGGTGATCGGCACCGCCTGCGGCACCTCGGGCTCTCGGGCCCGGTGATCGGCACCGCCTGAGGCAGAGCGCGGCCTCCGGGCGCCGGGACAGGCCGACCTGCCGCAGCCCGAGAGGGCACCTGGCGGGCCGAGGGACACCCCCAGGCCGAGCGGACACGGGCCGGGCCGAAGGGACACCGGGCCGGCCGAGCGGACACCGGGCAGGCCGAGGGGACCCGGGCGGGGCGGCCCGGCGGGGCCGGGGACGTTTCGGGGCGGTGGGCCCGGGTAGGCGACGACACCGCGGCGGCACGGACGGGAGGCGGACGGGTGCGATATCGGGTACGACAGAGTGAGCAGCCGATGGATCCGGCGCACGCCGAGGACGAGGCGGGCCAGGCCCGGCTGGTGCAGGTCGAGGCGGACACCGACGTACCCCCGCCGGAGCCGGGAGCGCCGAAACCGGACGAGGTGACCGAGGACGACGGATCGGGAATGGCGGGCGGTGCGTCGGGCAGCAGCTCTGGCGGTTCCAGCATGCCGACGCACCCGGACGCCCCTCGCTGACCGGGCGTTTGCACGGGGCGGAGGCGGGCAGGAGTGCCACATGACGAGTGAAGAGTCCTTCGGCCGCGCGGCCACCGACGAACCGGACGGCGTGACCGCGTACGAGGCGTCGCTGCGCCCACCGGGCGAGTCCCTGCAGACCACCGACGATACCGGCGACGACTTCGCCGACCTGCCGGCGGAGGACCGCCGTTCGGCCCGTGACACCAGCCGCGCGGGATACGACGTCGACGCGGTCTCCGGCACCACCGACCCGGCGAACGAGCCGGAGGAGATCGAGGAGGGCCGGCCCGAGCGTTAGGCCGGTGCGAGCGGCATCAGCCGGCGGTGGCGACGGCGGCGCGGGCCTCGGTCATCCCCCGGTTGGCGAGCGCGTCGGCCCGTTCGTTCTCCGGGTGTCCGTTGTGCCCCTTCACCCACAGCCAGGTCACGTCGTGCCGGGCGCAGGCCGCTTCGAGCCGCTGCCACAGGTCGGCGTTCTTGACCGGCTGCTTGGCGGCCGTCACCCAGCCGTTGCGCTTCCAGCCCGCCAGCCAGCCGGTGATGCCGTTGCGGACGTACGTGCTGTCGGTGTGCAGGCGCACGGTGACCGGCCGGGTCAGGCTTTCCAGCGCGCGGATCGCGGCGGTCAGCTCCATCCGGTTGTTGGTCGTCGGGGTCGCCTCGCCGCCGCACAACTCCCGCTCGTGCCCGCCCCAGCGCAGCACCGCGCCCCAGCCACCCGGACCGGGGTTGCCGCTGCACGCCCCGTCGGTCCAGATCTCCACGACCCTGTCGCTCGCCGCCTCCGCCATGCCGGCAACCTACCGGGTACGCCCGCCGGCGTCCCCGTCCGACCCCGCCGGACACGGGCGTGTCCCCTCTCGGCCCGGGCTGCCGGGGTGGCCCGTGCCCTCCCCCGATATCCTCCCTTCATGATCGACTCGTACGGGGGCCTGGACGACACGCAGGTCGCGGTGAGCGCGGCGCGGGCCGGCGCGGACGTGGTCCGCGAGCGCTACGGCCGGCGGCTCGCCCGGATCGACAAGGGCGCCGGGGACTTCGCCACCGAGGCCGACGTGGCGGCCGAGCAGGCGATCCTCGAGGTCATCCGGGCCGCCCGCCCCGACGACGCGGTGCTGGGCGAGGAAGGCGGGCAGCAGGGCCGCGCCGACGCCGTACGCCAGTGGCTGGTCGATCCCCTGTGCGGCACCCTGAACTACGCCGTCGGCGGCATGCTGGTCGCCGTCAACGTGGCGCTGCGCGACGGGGCGGCGGCGGTGGCGGACCCGTTCAGCGGCGAGGTCTTCCACACCGACGGCGGTTCCGCGTGGGTCCGGCAAGACGGGACCGACGTGCCGCTGACCCCGACGGCCGGCACCGGCCTGGTGGACGTCAACCTGGATCCTCCGTTCCCGAACGCGCCCGGCTTCCGGGCGGTGGAGCTGCTGGCCCATCCGGGGTTCGTCGCGCGGTTCCGGCCCCGGGTGCTCTCCACCACGCTCGCGTTGGCGTGGGTGGCGGCCGGCAAGCGCGCCGCGTACGTCACCGACGGCGGCGACCTGTCCGGCAGCGTGCACTTCGCCGCCGGCATCGCCGTGTGCCGGGCCGCCGGCTGCGTGGTCACCGGGATCGACGGCGCCCCGACCGGTCCGGCCGGCCGTGGGCTCGTGGTGGCCGCCGACGCCGAGACGCACGCCCTGTTGATGGAGCTGATCCGCGGCCAAGGCTAGTGCCGCGGCCCCGCGCGGAGGCGAATTCGCGCGACACCCGGCAACCGGTCCGGCAGAGTGGCGGATCATGGACGAACGCTGGGACGGCCTGCGGGCCGAGGTACGCGCCACGATCGACGAGCTCGTCGCCACCGGCCGGGAGACCGGGGTGCAGGTGGCGGCGTACCTGGACGGCGTGCCGATCGTCGAGGAACAGGCCGGTCTGGCCGACCGCGGCACCGGCCGGCCGCTCACCGCCGACACCCCCATCCACGCCGTCTCGACGGGCAAGGGGCTGACCAGCACGGTGGTGCACGTGCTGGCCGAGCAGGGGCGGCTCGACCCGGACCTGCGCATCGCCGAGGTGTGGCCGGAGTTCGCCCGGCACGGCAAGGACGGCATCACGCTGCGGCACGCGCTGACCCACACCGCCGGGCTGCCGGCGCTGCCCGCCGACATCACCCCGGAGGACTTCACCGACTGGGACCGGATGTGCGGGCTGCTCGCCGACGCGGAGCCGCGCTGGGCGCCCGGCGAGCGGCTGGCGTACCACGCCTGGACGTTCGGCTGGCTGGTCGGGGAGGTGGTGCTGCGGGTCACCGGCCGGCCGGTCTCGCGAGTCCTCGCCGAGGAGGTGGCCGGGCCGCTCGGCGTGGCCGGCGAGCTGTTCCTCGGCGTGCCGGAGCGGGACCTGCCCCGGCTGGCCCGGCTGGAGGACGCCGGCCTGGCCGCGATGATGACCTGGGCCGGCGCGAACCTGCCCAACTTCGACGCCGTGGCCCCGCCCGCCGTGCGTCCCGACGCGACCATCGGCAGCCGCCCCGACGTGCTGCGGGCCGACGTCCCGGCGGTGGGCACCATGACCGCCCGCGCGGTCGCCCGGATGTACGCGGCCCTGCTCGGCCTGGTCGACGGCGTACGGCTCATCTCGCCGCAGCGGCTGACCGAGGTGTCGGCGGTGGCGGTCCGCGCGCCGGAGTGGGTGTTCGGGCAGGAGGTCGCCTTCGGTCTCGGATACGCCGTCGACGAGGACCGCTCGTTCGGCACCGCCGGCAGCGGCGGCAGCCTCGCCTTCGCGTACCCGGAGCTGGGTTTGACGGTGGCGGCGCTGCGCAACCGGCTCGGCGCGGGCGACGGCGATCCGATGGAGGGCCTGCGCACGCTCATCCGGGACCGGGTGGCCGGCGAACTTCGCCGGTAGCGGGCTGTCGAAACCGGGCCCGGCCGTTCGTGCAGACGGTGAACGGCCGGCACGGGGCCGGCCCCGCCCGCGGGGAGCGGCATGCGCAGGATCATCGTCACCAACAACCTCAGCGTGGACGGCGTGATGCAGGCGCCCGGGCGGCCCGACGAGGACACCCGCGACGGCTTCACCCGGGGCGGCTGGGCGCTGCCCTACCAGGACCCGGTGCTCGGCCGGAAGATGGGCGAGGGCATGGCCTCGACCGGCGCGCTTCTGCTCGGTCGGCGCACCTACGAGGACTTCGCCGGCTACTGGCCGCGGCGGACCGGTAACCCCTTCACCCCGGTCCTCGACGCGCTGCCCAAGTACGTCGCCTCGACCACGCTCACCGAGCCGCTGCCCTGGGTGAACTCGCACCTGCTCAAGGGCGACGTGGTGGAGGCGGTGACCGAACTGAAGGCGCAGCCCGGCCCGGACATCGCCGTGCTGGGCAGCGGTGAGCTGGTCCGGTCGCTGCGCCGGCACCGGCTGGTCGACGCGTACGTGCTGCTGATCCACCCGCTGGTGCTGGGCGCCGGGCGGCGGCTGTTCGCCGACGGCGACGCCCCCGGCGAGCTGCGGCTGGTCGAGAGCGTCACCACGACCACCGGGGTGGTCATCGGCACCTACGAGCCGGCCTGATCCGCGGCGGGTGGTCGGGCCTCCGGTGCGGTGGGCGGGGGTCGGGGCGCGGCGGTGCCGACGGTCCTGAGTGCACCGTCCCTTCCGGGCGGAAGCGTCGCGCCTCCGCCCGGAACGGGACGGCAGCGGCCGGTCGACGGTCCCGCCCACCGCTCGGGCGGGTCGACCGACCGGACGAGAGATGAGTTCGCACCGATCGGCTGCGGTCCCGCCGCCGAGCAGCCCGGCCGCAATGGCCTGCTCGGATATCGGATCCGGCGACGAACCGTCCAGCGCCGCACACCGTTCAGCGAAAAATGCCTCCTGTACCGGGTGACGGGTGCCGCGATATTCGTTCGGGCGGCCCTCGTCCGAACGGCTATGCCCGGTCCACCGAATCAATTCCCCAGCTGTTGCTGTGCGTGAACACAAATGATGGCATCGTGGGCCGTCCGCAGGCGGCGCCTCATTCTCTTGCGGCCGTACGCGTAAAGGCTTTCAGCCCGCTTTCAGGTTGACGCCTGCCGCCGGCGACGGCCGGCCCCGTCCCCACTGTGTGATCACTCAACGCGACGACGCGGTGGCCGAGGCCTCCCAAGCCGCAGGTGGACCGCCACCGGGCCGGCCGGAGTTACGGCCGAGCACCTGTCGGTTTCTTGACTGTTCAACTGTTAGACACCTCGCGTTCGCCGTTCGTAAGGTCTGACCACCGCGGCCACCCGTCATTTCCGTCGCGTTCGGACCGACCCGGTCCGGCGCATTCTTTTCCGTTCGACTGGCTTCCGTCGCCGTTTCCGAGCCGACCATTCGGCGGCTCGGTGCCGCCCGGAACCGCCACTGCAGGAGGGTCGAATGACCGAAGTCGCAAAGGCACCGTCGACTGCTGGGGACGAGGAGGACGCCGAGAACCCGGACGGCGATCCGCGATCGCGCCGGAACGGCCGCGACCGGCACCTGGCACCGCAGTACCTGCGCCGGCCCGGATCGGCGGAGCCGGTCCGGTTGAGCGTCGTCGTACCGACCCGCAACGAGGCGGAGAACGTTCCCACGCTGCTGTCCAAGCTGGGGCCGGCGCTCGCCGCGCTGCGCGCCGAGATCATCGTGGTGGACGACAGCGACGACGACACGGTGGACGTCCTGACCCGACACGCGGTCGACGCCCCGGTCGCCGTGCGTCTGCTGCACCGGCCCCCGAACGCCCGAGCCGGCGGGTTGAGCAGCGCCGTCGTGCTCGGCGCGCGGCACGCTCGCGGCGAATGGGTCCTCGTGATGGACGCCGACCTGCAGCACCCGCCGGAATCGGCCGCCCGGCTGGCGGCCGTCGCGATGCGCCACGACGTGGATGTGGTGATCGGCACCCGATACGCCGGGGAGGGCTCCAGCGAGGGCCTGGGCGGCACCGCCCGTACGGCCACCTCGTCGTGGGCGACCCGACTGGCGAAGAGCCTGTTCCCGCGCCGGCTGACCACGATCACCGATCCGATGAGCGGGCTGTTCGCCTTCCGTCGCGCCGCCGTCGACCTGGACCGGATGAACCCGATCGGTTTCAAGGTGCTGTTGGAGTTGCTCGTCCGCCACCCGGGCGCCCGGGTCGCCGAGGTCGCCTACGAGATGGCGCACCGGCACGCCGGGCGTTCCAAGGCATCGGTGCGGGAAGGCCTGACCTTCCTGCGCCACCTGGGGCGACTGCGCAGCCAGCGGCTGGTCGGCCAGATGCGGGAGCACCCCGCCGGCCCCCGCGACCGGCTGCGGGAGCTGGTTCGGATGATCGCTTTCGGGCTGGTCGGGCTGTCCGGGATGGTGGTGAACACGGCCGCCCTGTGGTTCTTCTACGAGCCGGCCGGCCTGCACCACCTGCTGGGTGCCGCGTTGGCGACCCAACTGTCGACCGCGTGGAACTTCGCCCTCGTGGACCTGCTCATCTACCGGCGCAACCGGCAGGGTTCATGGGCGGCCCGGGCCGGCCGCTTCCTCCTGCTGAACAACGTGCTGCTCCTGTTGCGCCTACCGGCGCTCCAGGCCCTGATCTGGGCCGGCGTCGGGATCCTGTCGGCGAACGCCCTGACGCTGGTCGCGCTCTTCCTCGTCCGGTTCCTGATCAGCGACCGGGTCATCTACTCGGCCGCGCGCACCGCCCGGCGCGACCCGGTCCGCATGCTGGTCAACCTGCGCGCACCCGAGACGGCCGCCACCCCCTCCCGCAAGCGGTATCAGTACCTCGAGTACCGGTACGACGTGGCCGGGGTGGTCACCATCGGCTCCCAGATCATGCTGCCTGAGCTGGAGTTCTTCCGGGCCCAGTGGGTCGCCGACTCGGAGGTCGACATCGCCGTGCGGGTCAGCGACGTCGGCGGCCGGGGACCTCGGCGGCGGGCGGCCATGACGGAGTACGCCAACGAGTCGGTGCTGCGGTACGAGGAGCACCTGGGCCGGCTCGGGGCGAACTTCCGGGTCCGGCTCGGCACACCGATCGACATCCAGGTCGGGCCGCTGCTCGCGCGATCGCCCCACGTCGTCTACACGAACATCATCGAGGCGCTGCTGCGGTTCGTGCTCGTCTCCCGGGGGCACATGCTGCTGCACTCGGCGTGCGTCAACCTCGACGGCGTCGGGGTGATGCTCTCCGCCCTCACCGACACGGGCAAGACCGCCACCGTGCTGCGCCTGCTGCGCGACCACGGCGGGCACTTCCTCTCCGACGACATGACCCTGATCAGCCCGGACGGCGTGGCGACGTGCTTCCCGAAGCCGCTGACCATCAGCGCGCACACCCTGCGCGCGGTGCAGGCGCAGGACCTGACCCCGGCCGAATGGCGCCGACTGCAGTTCCAGAGCCGGCTGCACTCCAAGGGCGGCCGCTCGCTGGCGCTGACCCTGAGCCGGTTCAACGTGCCGATCATGGGGATCAACGCCATCACCCAACGGCTCATCCCGCCGCCCAAGTACAGCGTCGACCGGCTGGTCCCCTGCCGGATCGGCACCAGCACCCGGGTCGAGGAGCTGTTCATCATCGAGCGTGGCGCGCCGCGGCTGCGCGACCTGGGCAAGGACGAGACGCTGGAGCGGATGATCCAGAACACCGACGACGCGTACGGCTTCCCGCCCTTCCGCTACCTGGCGCCGGCGATCACCATCGACGGGCAGGGGTACGCGCAGCTGCGCCAGCGGGAGCGGGAGATCCTCACCGGGTTCCTGTCCCACGTCCGTAGCCGGGTGCTGGCCTCGGACCGGTTCGGCTGGGCCGACGAGATCCCGCGCCTGTTGCGGGACGAGCGGGGCGACCTGTCGGTGCCGGAGCAGGTGGTTCTCCCGGCCTGGCCGCAGTGGAACGGGGCGCTGGCCCCGAGCGGAGCGCGTGCGTGAGCATGACCCGTTCCCCGGTCGAGGGGCTGGAGTACGACCG
>NZ_JBSGJR010000320.1:0-7773 GCF_053605645.1 Micromonospora sp. NPDC003776 | reverse complement strand
GACGGTGCCGGGTGAAGTCCGGCCGGTGGTGCCCTCGCCGTGGGCTGTGCGCCTCGGCGACCGGGTGCGCGGTGACGCTGACCCAGGCCGATCGGGTGGCGGCGTGCGCGGCGCCGGCGGTGGCGATCTCGTGTGCGCCCCACGCGACGGCGACCCCACCGAGCAGCAGTACGAGGCGCAGCGTGACTCGCGTCAGCCGTCCGCCTCGTCGAGTCATCCCCGGCACCCCCTGGCCGCCGGCCAGCGCCGGCGATCAACGCTGGGTACTTTACCGAAAGGGATCGGCCGATCACAGCCTGCGGCTGATCGAAATCGGCCGACATGTGGAACCGGACAGGCATAGAGGCTCCACCGTTCGGGTAACACCGGGAGCCATGAGGACGAGCACGACCGACCGACCCGCCGCCCACGCCCCCGCAGACCCGGCCGGCGTCGTCGCGGTCGTCGCCCACCGGAAGAAGATCCTCGGCGGCGGGCTCGACGAGTTGCGGGCCGGGCTGGTCGCGGCCGGAGTCGGCAAGCTGCTCTGGTACGAGGTGCCGAAGAGCCGCAAGGCGCCGAAGAAGGTGCGCAAGGCGCTCGACAAGGGAGCCGAGCTGGTCCTCGTCTGGGGCGGCGACGGGATGGTGCAGCGCTGCGCCGACACCCTGGCCGGCTCCGACGTGCCGATGGGGATCCTGCCCGCCGGCACCGCCAACCTCTTCGCCAGCAACCTCGGCATCCCGCACGACCTGCCCGAGGCGCTCCGGATCGCGCTGCACGGCCGGCGGCGCAAGCTGGACCTGGGCCGGCTCAACGGGGAGCACTTCGCGGTGATGGCCGGCGCCGGGTTCGACGGAGACCTCATCCGGGATGCCGACCGCAAGCTCAAGGGCCGGCTGGGTCGGGTGGCCTACGTCTGGACCGGGCTGCGGCACGTGCGGGGCGAGTGCGTGCGTACCCGGGTCCGGGTGGACGGCGCCGACTGGTTCGACGGCGAGGCGAGCTGCGTGCTGTTCGGCAACGTCGGCACGATCACCGGCGGCATCCCCGCCTTCGACGAGGCCCGCCCCGACGACGGCGCGCTGGAGATCGGCGTCTCCACCGCCAGCGGCGCCGTCGACTGGGCCCGCACGCTGGGCCGGATGGCCGCCGGGCGCTCCGAGGACTCGCCGTTCGTGCGGATCACCCGGGGCCGCAAGGTCACCGTCCGGTTCGCCGCCCCCAAGACGTACGAGCTGGACGGGGGCGCGCGGTCGGCGGCGAAGCGGCTGAAGGTGAAGGTCGTCCGGGGCGCTTTGACGGTCTGCTGTCCCGACCCGGCTGCCTGACCCGTCCCGCCCCGGGGCACGATGCGGGGCATGGACGAGCCGTTGCGTGACTACCTGACCGAACTAATCGAGCGGGCCCGGGGGGTGCTCGGCGACAACCTGATCGGCGCGTACGCGGCCGGCTCGGTGGGGTTGGGCGCGTACCAGCCGGGGCGCAGCGACGCGGACGTGGCGCTGGTGACCGCGGGGCCGGTGGCCGCGGCGGCGAAGCGCGCGCTGGTGGCGGGGCTGCGGCACGAGTCGCTGCGCTGCCCGGCGCGCGGCCTGGAACTGGTGGTCTACCAGCGGGACGTGGCCGGCTCCGGCACCCCGGAGCCCGGCTTCGAGGTGGAACTGAACACCGGGGCCACCATGCCGTTCCGGGCCACCTACGACCCCGCCGACCGGCCGGCCGCCGACGGGCGGTTCTGGTACGCCCTGGACCGCAGCATCCTGCGCCAGTCCGGGCTGGCCCTGCTCGGCCCGCCCGCGTCGCAGGTGTTCGCCGATCCCGCCTCGGCCGACCTGCGCCGGTTGCTGGTCACCGCGCTGGACTGGTGGCTGGCCCTGCCCACCCCGGAGGGCGACGGCCCGGCGCCGGGCACCGAGGACGCTGTGCTGGGCGCCTGCCGGTCGCTGGCCCGGGTGCGGACCGGGACCTGGCTGGCCAAGGTGGACGCCGGGCGGTGGCTGGCCGAGCGGGGCCGGCACGCCGAGCTGATCGATCGGGCGATCGCGGCCCGGCGGGGCGGGCCGGCACCGAGTGGACCCGAAGCGCGGGCCTTCCAGCGCTGGGTCCGGGACGAAGTCGCCGCCATGCATTGACGCGGATCAGCGCCTTACTGTAAACAAGGCGTACTGATCGATCGGGGAGGTCCCCATGCGACGCTCGGTACCCCTGGCCGCGCTCCTGCTCACCCTCGCCACCACCACCCCGGCCGCCGCCGCGCCGCCGGCCCGACCGGCACCCACGCTCCTCGCCGCCACGCCCGTCCAGGTCTACGGCGCCTGGCACTGCGGCAACGACTACTGCACCTGGACCACCCCGCGCACCGTCGCGGAGTTCGACAGCCAGAACCACTGGCTGATCGACCGCGGCGACGGCCGACCCTCGGTCAACCTGGTCGTGCTGAGCTTCGTCAACCCGCTCGACCTGCTGCACCAGACCACCGACACGACCACCCTCGACGGCGTGCCGCGCGGCATGACCGCCGAGATCGTGCAGTACTTCACCTCCCGCGGCGTCCGGGTGATGCTCTCCATCGGCGGCATCACCTACACCGACGACTGGGACGCCGCCCTCGCCGAGAACGCCACCCTGCTCGGCCAGCGGGCCGCCGCGGTAGCCACCCGGCTCGGCGTCGGCATCGAGATCGACTACGAGCAGAACACCGCCCCGAACCTCGCCGGCCTGCAGTCCTTCATCTCCGCCTACCGGGCGGTCAACCCGTACGACGCCACCGGCACCCGGCCCGAGGCCCGGCTCACCATCGACGTCGCCGCCGGCGACCGCTGGCTGATCGACCTCAACCGCAAGGCCACCGCCGACTGGCTGCGCACCGACACCCCGGTCCTCGACTACGCCAACGCCATGGTCCCCGCCCGCCCCGCCTCGGCCAGCACCTCCCAGGCCAGCTGGCAGGAGCACGTCGACGGCAAACCGCAGTACAGCCCACCGGTGCCGCCGCTCGCCCCGGCCAAGTTCACCGGCGGGGTCTACATCGCCTACGGCGGCAAGCCGCTGCCGGAGTGCGTCGACTACGCCAACTCGGTGCAGAAGGCCGCCGCCCCGTACGTCCAGGGCGTCGCGCCCAACGGTGCCGGCAGCACCCCCGGCATGCTCGGCTTCATGTTCTGGGCCGCCGAGCGCCCCTCCACCCGGGGCATCGGCACCGTGCCGCCGAACACCTGCGAGCGGGGGACCGGCGCGGGGGCGACCGCGCTCGCCGTCCCGGTGCCGATGCCGGCGCTGCGCCAGAGCTGACCCCGGTGGCGCCCACCGACCGGTCACCCGGCGTCGCCGCGGGTCCGACGGGCACCACGACATGGCCTAGGCTGACCCGGACCACCGGACACAAAGGAGCCTCCGTGACGGAGCAGCCCTCGACCACCACGGTCCGCGCCGACGCGCTGGACACCACCGTCCCGCACTCGGCCCGCTTGTGGAACTACCTCCTCGGCGGCAAGGACAACTTCGCCGCCGACCGGGAGGCCGCCGAGCAGGTTCTCGCGTTCATGCCGGAGCTCGTCCAGTCGGCCCGGTTCACCCGCGAGTTCCTCGGCCGCGCGGTCCGCCACCTCGCCGGCCAGGCCGGTGTGCGGCAGTTCCTCGACATCGGCACCGGCCTGCCGACCGCCAACAACACCCACGAGGTGGCCCAGGCCACCGCGCCGGAGTCGCGCGTCGTCTACGTCGACAACGACCCCATGGTGCTGGTGCATGCCCGGGCGCTGCTGACCAGCAGCCCCGAGGGCGCCACCGACTACATCGAGGCGGACCTGCGCGAACCGGAGCGGATCCTGGCCGAAGCCCGCCGGACGCTGGACTTCACGCAGCCGATCGCCATCATGCTGCTCGGCATCGTCAACTTCATCGTCGACGACGAGGAGGCGATCCGGATCGTCCGGCGGCTGGTCGAGGCCGTGCCGGCCGGCAGCTACCTGGTCCTGTCGCACCCGACCCGGGAGGTCAACCCGGAGGCGGTCGATCGGGCGCTGGCGATGTGGAACGAGGGCGGTGCCGCGCAGATGGCCGTGCGGACGCCGGCGGAGATCGGCCGCTACTTCGAGGGTCTCGAACTCCTCGAACCCGGGCTGGTCACCTCTTCCCAGTGGCGTCCGGACGGCAACGACACCACCCCCACCTCGGAGTACTGCGCGGTCGGTCGCAAGAACGGCTGACGCGGTCCGGCCGCCCGGGCACACTGCCGGGGCGGCCGGATCCGTGCTGAGGACTCCAGAGACCGGTCAGTAGGTGACCCGGACGCCCATCTGCTTCCAGGTGAGCGGGCCGACGATGCCGTCGGCGGTGAGGCCGCGCATCCCCTGATACCAGCGGACGCCCACCTCGGTGCCGGCGTCGAAGTCGGCGCCCGGCCCGCCGCACCGGCTGCCGATGAACCGGCGGACGAAGGCGACGTCGTCACCCGTGCAGCCCCGGCGGACGGTACGGGAGCCAGGGGCGTTGCCCGACGGCGGCCGGGACACCGGCGTGCCGGCCGTCCGCAGCGCGGCGAGGGTGGCCGCGCCGACCACACCGTCGACGGTCAGGGCCCGGGCCTTCTGGAAGCCGCGCACCCAGGCCGTGGTCTTCGGGCCGAAGCAGCCGTCAACGGTGAGTCCGGCGCCGAGCCGGTTGGCCAGGGTCTGCAACTCGCGGACGTCGCTGCCCCGGCAGCCGTCCCGCAGCACCCGGTCGCCGAGCTTGGTCACCGTCGCGGTGGCGATGCCCCACGCCCGGGTGCTGTCCTCCAGCGCCCGGTTGTGGCTGACGCTGACGTGCAGGTGCTTGTTGTGCGGGTTGGGCCCGGTGTAGCGGGCGGCGGCGAAGCCGCGGGTGCGGCTCCAGATCACCCGGTTGTAGATGACGTACTGGCAGGACGGGTGGGTGATCGCGTGCCGGACCACCAGCAGCGGGTCGATGCCGTCCACGTCCACGTCCAGCGCGTTGACCGAGCTGTCGTCGGCGTCCGGGTTGTGGTCGGAGTGGGAGCCGCGCGCCTGGTGGGCGGCGTCGCCGATCCAGCCGTCGGACGTGCGGTCCCGGTGCGGCCACCGGGTGTTGATCTCGTCGCGCAGGACGCGCAGGGCGGGCGCCAGGTGCACGCTCATGTCACTGCTCCTCGTCCGCCGACAGGTCGTACTCGATCTCGTCCCCGATCAGCGACTCCGGGTCGTCGTCCTCCTCGAAGTCGGTGACCTGGTAGTCGGGGTCCACAACGGCGGTGTCCATCCCCGGTGCCTCCGCTCTCTGCTCTGGCCGGCGCCCCACGCGGCGTCACGCGGCCTGCCGTCGCTCCGCCGGATCGTGCGGCGGAACCTGGTTCCACTGTCGAAATGCCTGGTCACCCCGGCAAGACGTGAGTCGGCAATCAGCGTTCGAGCTGCCCGAGCGGGGCCGGGCACTCCACCGATCGAGCGGCGCGTACGCCGAGCGGCGCTGGTCGCCGGGGGATCGGTGGTGCCGGCCGGTCCGCCGGGCTGTGGTGCGCTGGCACGATCGGCGCGGCGACCCACCGGTTCGGTTGGGCCGCCCGAGCCGCTCGCCTGCGCGACTCGCATCGTCGAGGTGCGCGCATCGCTGCCCACGTCGGCTCCAGGCCGTGCGCCTGGCGCCAGCCTTACGCCCCCGCGCCGGTCAGGCGCCCGCTACCCCTGGCACGCGGGCGGCGCGGCCGGAGGTGGGCGGACGGGGCAGCGCACCGGGTCGGCGAGCGCGGCGCGCAGCGCGGCAGAGCTGAGATCGGTCAGTGGCGGGAGTTCGCTGAAAGCCGCCCGCCAGCGGCCCCGTAGCGGGTGCGTCGCCGCTGCTCGTGGCGGGCCACCGCCTCGCGCCGGCAGTCCAGGCAGAGTCGCTCCGTACGCTGCCGGCCATTCCGGGTTCTGCCAACGATCCGGGTGTTGTCATCAGTACGGACGTGCCCATTCCGGCAGTGGCTCACCAGCTCCGCTGCGGTGCGCCGGTAGCCGTACCGGGTGCGGGCATACTGCCGGGCGCACTCACGGCACTCGCCGTTGCCACGCGATCTGCCTACCTGGAACGTGTCGTGACCGCGCGGACAGTACTGTACGGCTGGACGCGGACCTTTCCGTCGGCCCTTATCCTTGATTTTCTGACAGGCGATGCAGCCGCCCGAGGGGTAGCGACCGGTCTCGGCGTAGGAGTGCCCCTTGGCACATCTGATATGCACGTCGCTACGCCGAGGAGGACCCTTGCGCCGGCGGTCGGGATGACAGCCTGCGCAGGTTCCGTCCGAGTTGACACCGACCTCCTGTCGGACGTGCCCATTGCGGCAGGTGCGTCGGCGTCTGTTCGACGTCGTTGCTCGCTTGCTGTTCTCCCTCCGGGACACAGCTTCAAGGTGATCAGAGTTGAAGCAGGCCGGTTTTTGGCAGAGGTGGTCAAGCGTCAGGTCATCGCCGAGCGTGCTACCGGCGAGTTCGTAGGCAACCCGGTGGACGTATTGGGTCTGGCCCGCGATGGAGAGGACACCGTAGCCGCGTACTTTGGCTCCGGTCCAGATCCAGCACCCTTCACCGTCGACGAGCCGGCGGGCGAGAAGCCGGTCGGCTAGGGACAGGTGCCCCAGGGGCTTTCCGAAATGGTCCCGCCGCCGGAGATTCTCAGCCCGGGTGACCAGCTCCAAGTGAGCCGGATTGACGCAGGCCCGGTCTCGGCACAGGTGATCAATTTCATGCCTTGCGGTATGTCACCGACGAATGCGGCATAGGCGAAACGGTGTCCACTGACACGCTTGCCGTCGGCGGCGATCGAACCGTAGCCGTTGCTTCGGGCTCGTCCAATGAGATACCAGCAGGAGTTGGTCTTCTCGAGCGCCGCAATGAAGCGCATGACATGCGGCTTTACCTGCTGTTGAGTCAATGGCACGGGCAATTATGACATCGATGCCGCCAGACAGCCTGAACGTGACGCGGGCGCCAGCGACATGGCTGACACCCCTGCTTCACCATCACCCACTAGGCCGGCCAGACCAGCGCCGGCGGCCGCTTGCCCCCGGCGACGAGCAGACGGTCGGGGAACGCGACGAGGACCCGCGCCTACCGGGGCGCGGGTCCTCGTTGGTGGTGTGGATCAGTAGACGGTCACGCCGTACGCGCTGGCCGCCTCGCTGACCGGCTGGAAGAACGTGGTGCCGCCGGACTTGCAGTCACCGCTGCCGCCGGAGGTGATGCCGAGCGCCTTGGTGCCGTCGTAGAGCGGGCCGCCGGAGTCGCCCGGCTCGGCGCAGACGGTGGTCTGGATCATGCCCTTCACGGTGCCGCTGCCGACGTAGCGGACCGTGACGTTTAGGGCGGTCACCGTGCCGCTGTGGGTGCCGGTGGTCGAGCCGGTCCGCTTGACCGACTCACCCACGAACGCGTTCGCGGCGGTGTAGCCGCCCGGGTGGCTCAGCGACGTGTTGTCGTAGCGGACCAGGGCGTAGTCGTTGCCGGGGAAGCTGGAGTTGATGGTCGGGCCGATCAGGGTCTTGAGCCCGGAGTCGGTGTACCAGGTGTTCGCCACGTTGCCGCAGTGCCCGGCGGTGAGGAAGTAGTAGACGCCGCCCTTGACCACGTTGAAGCCGAGCGAGCAGCGGTAGCCGCCGCCGTAGATGGCGTTGCCGGCGGAGAGCAGCGGCCGGAAGACGCCCTTGGCCCGGTCCACCCGGATCGCGCCGCCGGCGGGGGCCGCGCGGGTCGGGGGGGTGGCCCCCGCCGGCGCGGCGACGCGAGCGGGGGCGGGGACCACCACCCCGCCGGTCGC
>NZ_JBSGJR010000319.1:0-7778 GCF_053605645.1 Micromonospora sp. NPDC003776 | reverse complement strand
GTCGCGGCGAGGGCCCGCAGCGCCGACCGGTCCAGCTTGCCGGTGGTCGAGCTGACCGGCAGCGCGGCCAGCCGCACCATCCGGGCCGGCAGCATCGCGGCGGTGAGCCGGGCCCCGGCGTACGCCCGCAGCGCGCCGTCGTCGGGGGCGTCGGCCGGGGTGAGGAAGGCGACCAGTTCCGTGCCGGCCGCACCGGACACCGCCTCCACGGCCACCCGGTCGACGTCGGGGTGCCCGGCCAGCACCGCCTCGACCTCGCCCAGTTCGATGCGCTGGCCGCCGACCTTGACCTGCCGGTCGGCCCGGCCCAGGTAGACGATCCGGCCGTCGGGCGCCTGGCGGACCAGGTCGCCGGTCCGGTACAGCCGCGCACCGGGTCGGTCGCCGAACGGGTCGGGGACGAACCGCTCGGCGGTCAGCCCCGGGCGGTTGAGGTACCCGTCGGCCAGTCCGGGGCCGCCGATCAGCAGCTCGCCGGTCTCCCCCGGCGGCACCGGGCGCAGGTCGGCGTCCACCACGTACGCCCGGTGGTTGGGCAGCGGGCGGCCGATCGGCACCGGGTCGGCGGCGGCGGCGGTGAGGTCGCAGCTGAGCGCCATCACCGTGGTCTCGGTGGGGCCGTAGGCGTTGAGGAACCGCCGCCCCGGGGCCCACCGGGCGACCAGCGCGGCCGGGACAGCCTCGCCGCCGCAGAGCACGGTACGCCAGGTCGGCACGTCGGCCGGGTCGAGCAGGGCGAGCACGATCGGGGTGATGACACCCCAGTTCACCTCGTGCGCGGCGAGGAACCGGGCCAGCCGGACGGGGTCGGTCCGGTCGTCGGCGCCGAGCAGCTGAACCGCGCCGCCGAGCAGCAGCGGCACGAACAGGTCGATGACGACCGCGTCGAAACTGAGCGAGGAGATGCCGGCGCTGCGTACGCCGGCGTCAGCGCCGGCCACCGCGGCGACCCCGGTGACGAACTCGACCACGTTGCGGTGGGTGGTGAGCACCCCCTTCGGCCGACCGGTCGATCCGGAGGTGAACAGCACGTACGCCGGGTCGCCCGGACGGGCCGGGCAGGGCGCGACCGGGGCCGGGCCGGGCAGCCCGACCGTGGTGACGTCGGGCTCGTCGGCGAACTCGGCCGCGGCGGCGTCGCCAGCCACCAGGCGTACCCCGGCGTCGCGGACGATCTCCCGCCGCCGTTCGCGCGGACCGCCGGGTTCGAAGGGGACGTAGCAGGCGCCGGCGAGCAGCACGCCGACCACGGTGACCACCAGGTCGGGGGTGCGGTGGCCGCAGACGCCGACCCGATCACCGCGGCCGACGCCGTGTTCGCGCAGGGCGGCGGCCAGCCCGGCGGCCCGCTCGACGAGTTCCCGATAGCTGAGCCGGGTGTCCCACTGGCGGACGGCCACCGCGTCCGGCGTGCGGGCGGCCTGGGCGGTGATCAGGTCGGCCACGGTCGCATCGGGCCAGGGCAGCGGGTCCCCGGCCGCGGCGCTGACGGTGAGGATGTCGGTCACCCGTGCTCCCTGCGGTAGTTTGCCGAATCGGTCATCTGTAGGCGCAGTTCGCTCACATAGCGCTCGCCGTGGGCGTCGGGCACCCAGGCCTCGTCCGGGTCGGGCAGCAGCTCGCTGACCACCACCGGCACGTCCGGACCGACCTTCCGCGCGGCGTCGACCATCGCGCACAGCGACTGCGCGTACAGCGGGCCGGTCAGGTCGACGTAGCAGGGCTTGACCTCGGTGCCGACCTTCACGAACACCCGCTCGGGCAGCCCGGTGGCCGCCCGCCAGCGGCGGACCGCCAGATAGCGCGAGGTCTCGTCGGCGTGGCCGGCGAGCCCGCACGCCTCTGCCGTGGTCCGCCAGGTACGCCGGGCCACCACCAGCCGGTCGATGGTGATCCGCGGCATGTGCGGGGCTGGGTCGAGCAGCTTGAAGGTGTCCAGCAGCAGCGGGCCGAGCAGGTTGGCGAAGACCTCCATCACGGGCCACCGGCCGCCGTCCGGGAAGACCGCGGTCAGCTGGTCGCCGTCGCGCTCCACGAGCACGGCGGTCGCCGGCACCAGCCGGTCGACGTCGGAGCCCCGGGCGGTGTCGATGCCGAGCTGCCGGTCGTCCGGCCCGGTCAGCGCGTACGTGGTGCGGGTGGTCCGCCGGGGCCAGCTCTCCGGCCAGAGCACCCGCAGCCGGGCCGGGCCGAGGTCGGCGTCGAGCGCGGCCCGCAGCGCCGCCTGGTCCGGGTGGAACGGGCTGAGCACCGCGCTGTCGTACGCCACGGTGGCCGGGTGCAGCTCGCCGAGAACCAGCACGAAGTCCCCGCGATCGATCGCCTCGGCGGAGCGGGCGACGAGCTGCACGTCCGGGTTGTGCAGCCGGGCCGAGGGCCAGCCGGGCCGCTCGGCGGGGAACAGCTCGCGGACCCGGTCGGCCAGATCCTCGGCGCGCAGCCGCAGCTCGACCTGATCGGCGGGGAGGTCGCGCAGGCCGAACAGCTCGGCCCATCGCGCGGTGAACGCGGCGCCGGCGCGGGCGATCGGCCCGTCCGGGGCGATCATGGTGCCCTGGGCGAGCAGCCAGACGTCGGCCAGCCGCACCGGGCCGTCGGCGCCGAGCTCGTCGTACAGCTCATCGAGCAGATCGGCGCAGCCGGCGCCGATCTCCGCGGTGAGCCAGCGGGCGGCCTGCAGCACCACGGCGAGCGGGGCGGCCAGCGCGTCGAGGACCGGCGCGCCGATGCTGAACTCCAGGTCCCGGGCGGTGTCCTCGTAGCAGACGGTGCGGCCGGCGTACATCTGCCCGCTCTGCCGGGTGGCGGGCCGGCCGGTGACGGCGGTGAACTCGGCGCTGAGCGCGGCGAGCGCGGCGGCGAGCTGGTCCGGGTCGCCGGCGGCGGCCGCGACCTCGTCCCGGGCGGCGCGGAGCCGATCGAAGCCGGCGGCCACCCCGGCCCGCACCGCCGGGTCGCCGATCGCCGCGATCCGCTCGGCCAGCACCCGCTCCGCGTCGGGGCTGACCGGGAGGTTCGCGTCCCAGCTGAGCTGGCCGCGTTCGACCCAGCGGTCGAGCAGCAGGTACACGTCGTCGGCGCCGTGCACGTGCCCCTCGGCGTGCAGCCGCTCGGCCAGCACCACCGCCGGGGTCCGCCCGTCGCAGGCCGCGAGCAGCCGGGCCTCCGGCGCGGTCAGTTCGATCGGCGGGTGCAGCGGCCAGCGCAACTGCCGTTCCCGCACCATCAGGTGCGGTTGCAGCGCGGGGGCCCACCAGCGGCGCACCGCGAGGTCGTCGGCGATCCGGTCGGCGTACGCGATGAGCGCCCAAGCCTCGAAGTGGACCCGGCGCCGGCGGACCAGAGACGGGCCCGGCGTCAGCCGGGTGTGCCGGTCGTCCGGGTCGAGGACCCCCCAGCAGACCGGACCGAAGAAGCCGATGGTCTCCGCCTTGCCGCAGTACCGCTGCCAGTAGCGCAGCAGGCTCAGCTCGCGCTTGCGGCGGCGGACGTTGCGCACCGTCGGGTCGGTCCGCAGCAGGCCGTCCAGCGCGATGAGCATGTCCGGGTTCTGCCAGGTGACCGCCTCGCGCAGCCGCGGGTCGGCGGCGATCTCCCCGGCCACCGCCGAGGAGTCGGCGAACGCCTCGCGCAGGGCCTTGTCGAGCAGCTCCGGGGTGCTCTCCCCGGCGAGCAGCGCGTCCGCGGCAGCGGCCGCCTCCGGCGCGGCGAACCGGTCGAGCCCGCCGGCCGGGAAACCGGCGGTGCGCAGCACCACGTCCCGCCACACGGACCAGCCGGTGTCGCCGAGCGGCAGCAGGTGGCTCATCGGGCATCCTCCGGGTGGCCGTCCACGATCTGCAGGCGCAGTTCGCTGAAGTACCGCCGGCCACTGCCGTCCGGCACCCACGCCTGATCCGGCGTGGGCAGCATCTCGCTGACCACCAGGGACACGCCGTCCCCGCCGTCGACGCGGCCGGCCCGGACCATGGCGCACAGCATGTTCGCGAAGGCGGGGCTGCCCAGGTCGACGAAGCAGGGCTTGGTCTCGGTGCCGAGCTTGACGTAGACCTGCTCGGGCAGGCCGAGCCGGCGGCGCCAGGCACGGACCGCGAGGAACCGGTCCCGCTCCCCGGTGATCGCGGCGAGGCCGCTCTCCCCCACCGTGGTACGCCAGGTCTGCCGGGCCACCACCAGGTTGTCGAGGGTGATCCGGGGCGTGTACGGCGCGCTGGCGACCAGCTTGAAGCCGTCCACCGCGTGCGCGCTGAGCAGCTCGGCGAAGATCTCGGTGAGCGGCCAGCGCTGGCCGTCCGAGGCGGTGGCGACCAGCTGGTCGTCCTCGTCGGTGATGGTGAGGTCCACGGTGGGCAGCACCCGGTCCGGGTCCCCGCCGGGGGCCGGCTGGAAGGCCAGATAGCGGTCGCTCGGGCCGGCCAGCGTGTCGGCGGTGCGGCTGGTCCGGCGCGGCCAGTCGGTGGGGAACAGCAGCCGGACCCGCCGCTCGCCGAGGTCGGCGGCGAGCGCCGCGCGCAGCCGCTCGACGTCCGGGTGCGACGGGGTGAAGACCGCGCAGTCGAACGTCGACCAGGCCGCGTGCAGTTCGCCGAGGACGACCGTGTACTCGCCGCGGCGCAGCGCGTCCTCGTCGGGGGCGCAGATCTGCAGGTCGGGGCTGTGCATCAGGGCGTTCGACCAGCCCGGCCGGGTGCCGGGGAAGACCTCGTCGATCCGGGCGGCCAGGTCGGCGGCCCGCAGCCGGACCTCGGTGGTGCCGGTGGGGAGGCGGTCCAGCCCGAACAGCCCGGCCCAGCGCTGCGCGAACTCGGCGGACACCGCGTCGACCGGCCGCTCGCCGGTGCCCCAGAACAGGCCCTGGACCAGGAACCACAGGTCGGACAGGGCGACCTGCCCGTCGGCGGCGTCCGCGCGCAACTCCTCGTAGAGCTCCCGGAACACCGTCCCGTACGCGTCGGCCAGCGCCTCGACCATCCACCGCGCGGCGCGCAGCAGCACGTCGAGCGGGGCGGCGAGCTCGGCCAGCAGCGGCGCGCCGAAGACCGCGTCGAGGTCGCGGCTGGTGTCCTCGTAGCAGATCGTCCGGCCGGCGTACATCTGGCCGTCCCGGCGCCGGGGCGCGGCCCCGGTCAGCTCGGTGAAGGTGACGTTGAGCGCGTCGAGGGCGGCGCGCAGCCGGTCCGGGTCACCGGCCGCGACGGCGACCTCGTCCCGCGCGGCGCGCAGCCGGTCCCACCCGGCCCGCGCCGCCACCCGCGCCGGTTCGTCGCCGATGGCCTCGATCCGGTCGGTGAGCACCTGCTCCGCCTCGGGGCTGATCGGCAGCGCGGCGTCCCAGGTGATCAACTCCCGGGCCACCAGCCGGTCCAGCAGCGCGTAGCCGTCCTCGGGGCGCCGCAGCCCGACGGCGGGGTCGGCCACCAGCTCGGCCGCGGACCGACGGCCGTCGACCGCGGCCAGCAGCGCCGCTTCCACCGGGGACAGCGGCACCGGCGGCCGTCCGGGGCGCAGCACCGCGCGGTCGCACAGGCTCAGGTGGGAACAGAGCGCCGGCGGCCACCAGCGACGCACGGCCAGGTCCGCGCCGAGCGTGTCGGCGTACGCGGTGAGCGCCCACGACTCGAACCAGACCCAGCGGCGGCGGGTCAGCCCCCGCCCGGTGCTGATCCGGGCGACCTCCGGCTCGTCCGGGTCGACGGTGACCCAGCAGCTGGGGCCGAAGAAGCCCACCGTCTCGTTCTTGCCGGCATAACGCTGCCAGTACTTGAGCAGGGCGCGTTCCCGGTCCCGGCGCCGGACGTTGCGGGCCGCGTCGCCGCCGCCCTTGACCAGGCCGTCCAGCGCGACGAGCGCGCCGGTGTTCTGCCAGGTCACGGCTTCGCGCAGCAGCGGCTGGGCGGCCAGCTCGCTGAGCTGGTGGGCGGCGGCGCGGACCGCCTCGTCGAACTCCTTGTCGAACCGGTCCTCGCCGGCGCCGGTGGCGAGCAGTTCGTCGGCGGCCGCGGCGGCACGCGGCGCGTGGAACAGGGTCAGCCCGTCGGCCGGGAAGCCGGTGCCGCGCAGGATCGCGTCCCGCCACACCGACCAGCCGGTGTCGCCGAGCGGCGCCCGGTGGGCGGCGGCCCGGGCCGCGCCGGCGGGCGGCGGTGCGGGCGCTGGCCGGGTGGCGGCGCGCGCCTCGGCCAGGTCGGCGCGGATCGCCGCGAGCAGCTCGGGGAGCTGGTCGTGCAGGAAGAAGTGCCCGCCGTCGATCTCGCGCAGGGTGAACCCGGCGCTGGTGTGCTCCGCCCAGGCCGCGCTGTGCGCGCGGGTGACCGCCCGGTCGTGTACGCCGCTGAACGCGACGACCGGCACCGGCAGCGGTTCACCCGGCACGTAGCGGTAGCTGTCCACCCGGCCGAAGTCGGCCCGCAGCAGCGGCAGCAGCAGCTCCACCAGCTCGGGATGCTCGAGCAGCTCGGCGGGGAGGCCGCCGCCCTCGCCGAGGCGGCGCAGCAGTTCCTCGTCGTCCACCTGGGACAGGCCGTCGAAGAGGCTGGGCGCGGTGACGTGCGGGGCGCGGGCGCCGCCGACGTACAGCCGCAGCGGCAACGGCCGGCCGGTGCGGCGCAGCTCGCGGATCACCTCGAAGCCGACCCGGCCGCCCATCGAGTGGCCGTAGACGGCGTACGGGCGGTCAGCGCGGGAGGCGATGGCGGCGGCCACGTCGGCGACCGTGAAGCGCGGGTCCTCATTGATCCGGTTCTCCCGGCCGGGCAGCTGCACCGGGAGCACCTCGACGTCCGGGTCGAGCCCCTCCTGCCAGCGCCGGAAGGCGCTCGCCCCGGCTCCGGCGTAGGGCAGGCAGAACAACCTCACCGGCGCCTGGGGTCGGCTTCCGGTGGAGACGAACCAGTTCAACGTGGGCCTTTCTGGACGGGGTCGATCCAGTGCCGTTGGCGCTGGAACGGGTAGGTGGGCAGTCCGGTGCGCCGGACCGTGCCCTCGGGGTGGAGGCCGTCCCAGTCGACGTCCCGGCCGGCCACCCAGTCGGCGGCCAGTTCGCGCAGCGCACCGCCGTCGCCGGCGATCCGGGCGTCGGTGTCCAGCAGCACGTCCAGGGCGGCGAGCGCGCCGGGCAGGTCGGCGGCGATCACCGCGGCCCGGTGGGCGAAGACGCGCCGGCCCAGCGCCAGGGTCGCGGCCACCTCGGGCAGCGCCGGAGCGGCGCCGGCCAGGTGGGTACGCAGCCGGGTCAGCGCCGACCGGAGCGCCGCCGGGGTACGCGCCGACACCGGCAGCAGCCAGGGCCCGTCGCCCGGCTCCTCCCCCGGCTCGTCCGGCGGCGGCTGCTCCACCACCACGTGGGCGTTGGTGCCGCCGAGCCCGAAGGCGCTGACCCCGGCCACCCGGCGCGGCACCTGCGGCCAGTCCCGCGCCTTGGTCGGCACGTAGAACGGGCCGGCGGCCAGGTCGATCTCCGGGTGCGGCCGGGTGAAGTGCAGGTTCGGCGGGATGACGCCGTGCCGGACGGCCAGCACCGCTTTGATCAGCCCGGCGATGCCGGCGGCGGCGTCGAGGTGGCCGATATTGGTCTTCACCGAGCCGAGCGCGCAGGACTCGGCCGGGGCCGCGCCGGCGTACACCTCGTGCAGCGCGGCCACCTCGATGGCGTCGCCCAGCGGCGTGCCGCTGCCGTGGCCCTCGACGAGGCGGACCTCGCCCGGCGCGACCTCGGCGGTGGCCAGGGCGTTGGCCACCGCGGCGGCCTGCCCGGCGGGCCCGGGGACGGCGAAGCCGGC
>NZ_JBSGJR010000318.1:0-7794 GCF_053605645.1 Micromonospora sp. NPDC003776 | reverse complement strand
CACCGTCACCGCCGCCTGACACCCCGGCCCGGGGGCCGCGCCACGCGGACCCTGGGCCGGCCGGCTTCGGTGATCAAGGAGTTTGCGCCACGGGCCCGACGATTACGGCCAGTCGCACCCGCCCGGCACACCAACCGTCGCCGGGATCGCTCCGTGCGTCAGCCGGGGCGGTGGATAGGCTGCGGCGATGACTGACCAGAGGTGGCCCTGGCCGGCCGGGGCGGCGACCGGCATCGGTTCGCTACCCGGCACCGACATCGCCGAGGCGCAGCGCATCGTGCTCGGCGAGCTGCCCGCCCTGCCGCACCTGGCCGAGCTGCCCGCCCGGGGCCCCGGCGCCGACCTGATCGGCCGCACCGGCGGCCTCCTCGTCGAACTGCCCGTCGAGCTGTACGCGGCCCGCTGGCGGATCGCCCCGCGTCCCGGCAAGGACCTGCGCCGCGCCCGAGACCTGATGGAACGCGACCTCGACCAGCTCGCCGAGCAGGCCGAGGAGTACGCCGGCCCAGTCAAGGTCCAGGCGGCGGGGCCGTTCACCCTGGCCGCCTCGCTCGAACTGCCCATCGGTGGCCGGCTGCTGCGCGACCCGGGTGCCGTCCGGGACCTCGCCGGCTCGCTCGGCGAGGGGCTGCGCGGACACGTCGCCGCGGTGGCCCGCCGGTTGCCCGGGGCATCCGTGCTGCTCCAGCTCGACGAGCCGTCGCTGCCCGCGGTACTGGCCGGCCGGGTGCCCACCGAGAGCGGCTTCGGCACCCACCGGGCGGTGGAGTCCGGGGTCGCCGCGGCGTTGCTGCGCGGCGTCATCGAGGCGGCCGGAGTGCCGACCGTGGTGCACTGCTGCGCGCCCGACGTGCCGCTGGCGCTGATCCGCGACGCCGGGGCCGCCGCCGTCGCCCTCGACCTCGCCCTGGTCACCGCCCTCGACCCGCTCGGCGAGGCGATCGACGCCGGCCTCGGGCTGCTGGCCGGCGCCGCGCCCGCGCTGCCGCCGTCGACCGGCCGCGCGCCGACCTCGGCACAGGTCGCCGACCGGGTACGCCAACTCTGGGACCGGCTCGGCTTCCCCCTCCGCCGGCTCGCCGAGCAGGTCGTGGTCACCCCCGCCTGCGGCCTCGCCGGGGCTACCCCCGCGTACGCCCGGGCCGTCCTTACCGCGTGCCGGGACGCCGGGCGCCGGCTGTACGAGGAGTAGGGGTGTCAACTGCTGCCTAGGGGGCGTTCTTTGGGCAGCAGAGGCGCGTTCTGGTCGGTGTTTGGGCGTGGGGTTGCCGGTGTGTCGTACCCGTCGCCGACACTGACCCCGGAGGGGGTGGGTGTGCGCAGTATGCAGGCGTATCGTTTTGCGCTTGATCTGACCCCGGCTCAGGAGCGGTCGGTGCTGGCGCATGCGGGCGCGGCGAGGGTGGCGTACAACTGGGGCCTGGCCAGGGTGAAGGCGGTCATGGACCAGCGCGCCGCGGAACGTTCCTACGGCACGCCTGAGGAACTGCTGATTCCGGCCCTCGGGTGGAGTCTCGCCGCGTTGCGCAAGGCTTGGAACGCGGCCAAGTCGGATGTGGCGCCGTGGTGGCCGGAGTGCTCCAAGGAGGCGTTCAACACCGGCCTGGACAACCTGGCCCGCGGGTTGAAGAACTGGTCTGACTCCCGGGCAGGCAAGCGGGCTGGTCGGCGGGTGGGATTTCCGCGGTTCAAGTCCCGCCGCCGCAGCACACCGAGTATCCGGTTCACCACCGGCGCGATCCGGGTCGAACCCGACCGGAAACATGTGGTGCTGCCCCGGCTGGGCCGGCTCAAGCTGCACGAGTCCGCCCGTAAGCTCGCCCGCCGTCTGGAGGCGGGCACGGCTCGGATCCTGTCCGCGACGGTGCGCCGGGACGGCGGCCGGTGGCAGGTCGCGTTCTGCGTCGAAATCGAGCGGGTCGAGCGCATCCCGACGCGCCCGCGGGCGGTGGTCGGTGTCGATGTGGGGATCACCCATCTGGCGGTGCTGTCCACCGGTGAGATGGTGCCCAACCCGAGGCATCTGGACGAGGCGGCGCAGCGGATGCGGCGCCTGTCCCGGCGTGTCGGCCCGGACCGGCGCACCGGCCGGCGGCCCTCGAATCGGTGGGAACGTGCCCGCCGGCAGGTCACCCGCGCGCATGCGCGGGTAGCGAATTTGCGGCGTGACGGCCTGCACAAGCTCACTACCGGGTTGGCGCGCGAGTACGGCACGATCGTGGTCGAAGACCTCCACGTGGCCGGCATGCTGGCCAACCGGCGGCTGGCCCGACGCATCGCGGATGCCGGCTTCGCCGAGATCCGCCGGCAGGTGGGCTACAAGGCCTCGTGGAACGGTGGCCGGCGGATCGTCGCCGACCGCTGGTATCCCTCCAGCAAAACCTGTTCCGACTGCGGCGCGGTGAAAGCCAAACTGCCGCTGCGTGTCCGAACCTACCTCTGCGACTTTTGCGGCTTGGTCCTCGATCGGGACCTGAACGCCGCCCGTAACCTCGCCGCGCTCGCGCGTGAGGTCACCACCGCCGGGAGTGGCCCGGTGGCAGGACGTGGAGCCGACCGTAAGACCCGCCCCGGCGGGCCGGTGGCCATGAAACGTCAACCCGGCACGGCACCCGCCGGTCAGACCGGGACCGTCCCACCGCAAGGCGGGACATGCCGATCAGTCGCTAGCACGGACTGACAGGTAACGGCAGGATGACCGCCATGATTGGACAGCTGCGTTCCACCGTGATCGACTGCCCCGACCCGCGCGCGCTGGCCGGCTTCTACGCGGAGCTGCTCGGCCTCCCGCTGATCGAGGACAACTCCGACGGTGACGACTGGGTGGTGCTCGGCGGCCCGCCCGGGCACCAGCCCCGGATCGCCTTCCAGAAGGCGCCCGGCCTGCGCGCGCCCGACTGGCCCGACCCGGAGCGTCCGCAGCAGTTCCACCTGGACGTGACGGTGGACGACATCGAGGTGGCGGAGCAGGCGGCGCTGGCCCTGGGCGCCCGGCGGCTGCCCGGTGAGGGGGAGGGCTTCCGGGTCTACGCCGACCCGGCCGGCCACCCGTTCTGCCTCTGCTGGGACTGACCACCGGCGGCGCGGCTTGCGGCGGCCAGGCATGATCACCACCGTGACCGACTCCTCGCCGCGCCGCGCCTCCGGCTCACTCTTCGGGCTCGCCTACGGCGACGCCCTGGGCCGGCCCACCGAGTTCCTCACCGTCACCGAGATCGTCCGGCGGTACGGCCCGACCGGCCCCCGGGAGCTGACCGGGGATCCGGCGCTGGTCACCGACGACACCCAGATGGCGCTCGCGGTGGCCTGGGCGCTGCACGACGCGCCCGGGCACACGCCGGAGGCGGTGGAGCCGCTGCTGCGGCGGCGGTTCCTCGACTGGGCGGTCAGCCCGGACAACAACCGCGCGCCCGGGATGACCTGCCTGCGGGCCTGCGCGGAGCTGGAGCGGGGCACCCGCTGGCAGGAGGCCACGGTGGTCGACTCGAAGGGGTGCGGGGCCAACATGCGGGTCACGCCGGTCGGGCTGCTCGACGTCGACCTCGACACCCTCGCCGGGCTCGCCCAGCTCCAGGCCGGCCTGACCCACGGGCACCCGACCGGCCTGGCGGCCAGCGAGCTGACCGCGTACGCGGTCCGGCTGCTGCGCGACGGCGCCGCCCTGGCCGACCTGCCCGGCCTGCTCACCGCCCGCGCCGACGAGCAGCGCACCGTCTACCGGGGCGACTGGCTGGGCGACCTGTGGCAGCGCTCCGCCGAGCGGAGGCCGGAGGAGTTCATCGCCCGTGGCTGGGACGAGTGCCTGCGGGCGCTCGGCCGGCTCGACGCGGCGCTGGCCCGCCCGGACGACGGCGCGGACCCGTGCCGGTTCACCGGCGAGGGCTGGATCGCCGAGGAGGCGCTGGCGACCGCGCTGCTCTGCGCGCTGCGGCACCCGGACGACCCGGTCGGCGCGCTGGCCCGGGGCGCCACCACGGCCGGCGACTCGGATTCCATCGCGGCCCTCGCCGGCGCCTTCGTTGGCGTGACCCACGGCATGGCCGGGTGGCCCGCCGACTGGTCCGCCCGCATCGAGTACGCCGACCAGCTCACCACCCTGGCCACGCCCCACGACTGACGGGGCGATTGTCAGCCCCGCCCGCTACCGTTCGGGGGTAGCACGAGCAGGGAGGTCGACGACGGTGTCGGAAGGCGGCGGCGTGTCAGAAGAAGCGGTTCCCCAGGCGGTCAGCCCCGCCCAGGAGGCGGCGGCCGGCGCCGAGCCGCCCCCGGAGGCCCGGGAGCGGCACGCCACGCTCAGCCAGGAGCTCACCGAGCACCAGTACCGCTACTACGTGCTCGACGCGCCGATCATCTCGGACGCCGAGTTCGACAAGCAGCTGCGCGAGCTGGAGGCGCTGGAGGCGGAATACCCGGCGCTGCGGACCCCCGACTCGCCGACCCAGCGGGTCGGTGGCACCTTCTCCACCGACTTCACCCCGGTCACCCACGCCGAGCGGATGCTCTCGCTGGACAACGCCTTCGCCGACGAGGAGCTGGCGGCGTGGGCCGAGCGGGTGGAGCGGGACGCCGGCGGCCCGGTGCCCTACCTGTGCGAGCTGAAGGTCGACGGCCTGGCCATCAACCTCACCTACGAGCAGGGCCGGCTGGTGCGGGCCGCCACCCGCGGCGACGGGCGCACGGGCGAGGACGTCACCGCCAACGTGCGCAGCATCAAGGACGTGCCGTCCCGGCTCACCCCGTCCGACGGCTTCCCGGACGTGCCCGAGTTCCTCGAGGTGCGGGGCGAGATCTACTTCCCGGTGGCCGCCTTCGCCGACCTCAACGCCGGCCTGGTCGAGCAGGGCAAGGCGCCCTTCGCCAACCCGCGCAACGCGGCCGCCGGCAGCCTGCGGCAGAAGGACCCGCGGGTCACCGCGTCCCGCCCGCTGCGGCTGGTGGTGCACGGCATCGGCGCCCGCCGGGGCTTCCAGCCGTCGGCGCAGTCCGAGTCGTACGCGGCACTGCAGGCGTGGGGGCTGCCGACCAGCGACCGTTGGCGGGTGGTGCCGGACCTGGCCGGCGTGGCGGAATACATCGCCTACTACGCCGCGCACCGGCACGACGTCGAGCACGAGATCGACGGTGTGGTGGTCAAGGTCGACCCGGTCTCCATCCAGGGCCGGCTCGGCTCCACCAGCCGCGCGCCGCGCTGGGCGATCGCCTTCAAGTACCCGCCGGAGGAGGTGACCACCAAGCTGCTCGACATCGACGTCAACGTCGGGCGCACCGGCCGGGTCACCCCGTTCGCCGTGCTCGAACCGGTCCGGGTGGCCGGCTCCACGGTGGCCCTGGCCACCCTGCACAACGCCCGGGAGGTCGAGCGCAAGGGCGTGCTCATCGGCGACACCGTGGTGCTGCGCAAGGCCGGCGACGTCATCCCCGAGGTGCTCGGCCCGGTCGTCGACCTGCGGCCCGCCGACGCCCGGCCGTTCGTCATGCCCACCACCTGCCCGGCCTGCGGCACCCCGCTGCGGCCGGAGAAGGAGGCGGACGTCGACATCCGCTGCCCCAACTCGCGCAGCTGCCCCGCCCAGTTGCGGGAGCGGGTCTTCCACCTGGCCGGCCGGGGCGCCTTCGACATCGAGGTGCTCGGCTACAAGGGCGCGGCCGCGCTGCTCGACGCCGGGATCATCCACGACGAGGGTGACCTGTTCGCCCTGGACGCCGACCAGCTCGCCCGGTCGCCGTTCTTCGTCAACAAGGACGGCACGCTCGGCAGCAACGCCACCAAGCTGCTGGACAACCTGGCCGTGGCCAAGGAGCGCGACCTGTGGCGGGTGCTCGTCGCGCTCTCCATCCGGCACGTCGGCCCCACGGCGGCCCAGGCGCTGGCCCGGCACTTCCGCTCGATCGACGCCATCGAGGCGGCCGGCGAGGAGGAGCTGTCCTCGGTGGACGGTGTGGGCCCGACCATCGCCGTCAGCATCAAGGAGTGGTTCGCCGTCGACTGGCACCGCGAGGTGGTCGAGAAGTGGCGGCGGGCCGGCGTGCGGATGGCCGAGGAGGCCGGCGAGGAGGGGCCCCGCCCCCTGGAGGGGCTGACCGTGGTGGTCACCGGCACCCTGGCCGGGTTCAGCCGCGACCAGGCGTCCGAGGCGATCCAGAGCCGCGGCGGCAAGGTCACCGGTTCGGTGTCCAAGAAGACCAGCTTCGTGGTGGTCGGCGACAACCCCGGTTCCAAGGCCGAGAAGGCGGCCAGCCTCAAGCTGCCGGTGCTCGACGAGGACGGCTTCCGGGTGCTGCTGGAGTCCGGCCCGGACGCGGCCCGGAAGGTGGCCAGCGTCGAGGGCTGAGCCGAGTGATCGCGGCGTATACCAACTTAATTACGACTACGACCGATTCGTGACTGTCGTGTCGGGGAAATCGACAGCGAGGGCGTTTCATTGGCGTACGGCGTGAACGACGCACGCCACGGCTGTCCCCGGGAGGTGTGCGATGGAGACCGCCGATCCGCGAAACTCCGTCCCGCCCGGCCGGGCGGCGGCGTTCTTCGGCTTCGTGGCGGCGATCGGCGTGCTGGCGGTGCTGGCTTCGGCCGGCTCGCTGGCGGGGCTACCCGACCGCCTGCCCGACCTGCCGGCGGCCTTCTGGACGATGGCCGCTCTCGCCGTCATCTGTGACGCCCGGCCGTTCGTGCCGCCGGGCCGCCGGCAGACCTCGGCGGTCTACCCGTCGACCTGCTTCACCTTCGCGATCCTGCTCGGCTGGGGGCTCGGCCCGGCCGTGGCCGTGCAGGCCGTGGCGGTGGCCGTGTCCGGCTGGCGGATGGGGTACGCGGCGTGGCGCACCGGATTCAACGCCGCCCAGTACGCCTGCGCGCTCGCCGCCGCCTACCTGGTCACCCGGCTCGGGCCGGGTCACCTCTTCGACGGCGGACGGCTGCGGTGGACCGACGTCGTGGTGGTCTTCGCGGCCATCGCGGCCTGGTTCGCGGTCAACTACGCGGTGGTCAGCTCCGCCATCCGGTTGCGTTTCGGCGACCGCTGGTGGCCGACCGTCCGGCTCGGCCTGGCGTACGAGCTGCTCTCCACCGGGTCGCTGCTGCTGCTCGCGCCGGTACTGGTGGCCGCCGCCCGGGCCAGCGCCGCGTTGATCCCGCTGGTGCTGGTGCCGCTCTTCGCCGTCTACCGGATGGCCCGGCTCTCCGCCGAGCGGGAACAGCTGGCGGCCCTCGACCCGCTCACCGGCCTGCCCAACCGCAAGGCGCTGCTCACCGAGGTGGCCGAGCAGGTGCACCTGCACGCCGAGCGGGCCGCCCGCGGCGAGCCGGACGCCCACCTGGCCCTGCTGCTGCTCGACCTGGACCGGTTCAAGCACGTCAACGACGCCCTCGGGCACGCGGTCGGGGACCGGCTGCTGGTCGAGGTGAGCGCCCGGTTGGCCGACGTGGTGGGGGAGCGCGAGCTGCTGGCCCGCCTCGGCGGTGACGAGTTCGCCATCGTCGTACCCCGGCTCACCGGTGTCGACGAGGCGCGCGAGCTGGCCGACCGGGTGGTCGCCGCGCTGGCGGAGCCGGTCCCGCTGGACGGGTTGCCGCTGGACGTCGGCGGCTCGATCGGCGTCGCGATCTTCCCCGAGCACGGCGAGGACTTCGCCACCCTGATGCGCCACGCCGACGTGGCCATGTACGACGCGAAGCACCGCAACGACACGGTGGATCGTCCGGCCCGGGGCGAGCTGATCTCACCCGAGGCGTCGGAGGCGTACCTTCGGGCGCTCGTTGCGCAGGTGACCCAGCTTGTGCTGGCGGAC
>NZ_JBSGJR010000317.1:0-7800 GCF_053605645.1 Micromonospora sp. NPDC003776 | reverse complement strand
TCTCGGCACGGGGGCGGGCGCGGGGACGCCGGGTCCGCGCGCCGGAGGTGTCAGGCCGTTGCCCGCTTCGGGAGCTTCCACCCTGGGCGGGGGAAGTGGCAGGTGTAACCGTCGGGGTAGGTCTGCAGGTAGTTCTGGTGCTCGGGCTCGGCCTCCCAGAAGTCGCCTGCCGGGGTGACCTCGGTGACGACCTTGCCGGGCCACAGACCCGAGGCGTCGACGTCGGCGATCGTGTCCTCGGCGACTCGCTTCTGCTCATCGTTGGTGTAGAAGATCGCTGAGCGGTAGCTGGTGCCGATGTCGTTGCCTTGGCGGTTCTTCGTCGAGGGGTCGTGGATCTGGAAGAAGAACTCGAGCAGTGCGCGGAAGTCGGTCTTCTCGGTGTCGTAGACGACCTCGATGGACTCGGCGTGGGTGCCGTGGTTGCGGTAGGTGGCGTTGGGGACGTCCCCGCCGCTGTAGCCGACGCGCGTGGACACGACGCCGGGCTGGTGGCGGAACAGCTCCTCCATGCCCCAGAAGCAGCCGCCGGCGAGGATCGCCTTCTCGGTGGTCACGTCGTCTCCCTACTTGTCGTCGGTGCCAATGCTGGTGCCACCCGTGAACAGGGTGCGGTATTCGCCATACCCTGCGTTCTCCAGGTCGTCGAGGTGGATGAACCGCAACGACGCGGAGTTGATGCAGTAGCGCAGTCCACCCTTGTCCGGGGGACCGTCGTCGAAGACGTGGCCGAGGTGGCTGTCCCCGTGCACCGAACGGGCCTCAGTCCGGATCATCCCGTGGCTGGAGTCCTCGCGCTCGATGACGTTCGCCTTGTCGAGCGGCTTCGTGAAGCTCGGCCAGCCGGAGTTGCTGTCGTACTTGTCGACCGATGCGAACAGCGGCTCGCCGGACACAACATCGACATAGATGCCCGGCTCGTGGTTGTCCCAGTAGGCGTTGGCGAACGGGCGCTCGGTGCCGTCCTGCTGGGTCACGCGGTACTGCTCCGGGTCGAGCCGCGAAACGGCCTCCGGGTTCTTGTGGTACTGGGTCTGCTCGGGCACAGCTCTCCCTTCCCGGCCTTTCGGCCTGAAGCTGCGGAACGAGGTGAAACGCACCTGGACGCGCACACGTACAGACACCCTACGGGCCGGTTCTGTTCCCGCAGCCGCTCCCTCCGATGGACGATGGGGTCCAGAAACCG
Organism: Micromonospora sp. NPDC003776; assembly: GCF_053605645.1. NCBI lineage: Bacteria > Bacillati > Actinomycetota > Actinomycetes > Micromonosporales > Micromonosporaceae > Micromonospora > Micromonospora sp. NPDC003776. The sequence continues at coordinate 6,614 of NZ_JBSGJR010000317.1, read as the reverse complement.
CTCCCGCAAATGACCGGCTGAGTAGCGTCGCCACGGTATGTGGGCTGCGGTATGGCGCCGCCACAGAAACACGCGTTTGACCTGACGAGTGGACTTGACGGACCAGTTACGCCGCGACTAGGTTCGGCGCGTCCGACTGGGTGCCTCCCCTTGCGGCGAACGGTCCGGCCTTCCCACCGGGGCCGAGTTCCACACACGTTGCGCCGCTTTCCGGGGAACCCGGCCCTGCCAACACCAATCGCGATCCGTGAAGAAGGAACAACTGTGATGAGTGAGGGCTTCGAGGGCTGTAAGGCCGTGGTCGCCGGCGGCAGCAGCGGTATACGCCTCGCCGCGGTCCACCAAGTCGTCGCCGCGGACGCTCTCGTCCCGAAGCTGTCGGCGGCTACGACGAAGCCTTGCCTGGCGGTTGACTTCGTCGTCGTGCCCGGTCGCACCCAACTGGGTGAGATCGTCCGATGAGTGCGGGACAGCCGACTTGCCGACGATCATTGGCAGCGGCGCGGCCTCGACGACGCCGTCGCGGCCGTCAACCCGACCGAGCGGCCCAAGTTGAAAGACGATCATCCGCGTTCGTCCGTGTGCGGCAACGCGGCCATCGATGCAAGCGGCGGGCCGACGCATCAAGATCGCCCGGCTGGGTCCTGTGACCCCTGCCGTTAGTCGTCGAACGAACGCCCCATCTCTTGCAGCATCCCGACAAAAGAGACAAATGGCCGAGGAGGCAATTTCCATGAAAGCGATCGTGGTGACGGACCAGGCTGCGGGAAAGGCCGGGATGACCCTGGCGGAGCGGCCCGAGCCGCAGGCAGCGCTGAACGACGTCGTCGTTCAAATTCATGCGTCGGGATTCGTCCCGACTGAGCTGGCATGGCCCTCGACCTGGACCGATCGGCTCGGCCGTGACCGGACGCCGTCGATCCCCGGGCACGAGCTGGCCGGAGTGGTCACAGCTCTCGGATATGGCACGACGGGACTGTCTGTGGGACAGCGAGTGTTCGGCATCACGGACTGGAACCGCGACGGCACCCTGGCAGAGTATGTGGCCGTCGAGGCGCGTAACCTCGCGCCGCTGCCCGGCGACGTCGACTTCACCGTGGGCGCGAGCCTGCCGATCTCGGGCCTGACCGCATGGCAGGGACTGTTCGAGCACGGCCGCCTTCAGGCGGGGCAGAGCATCCTCGTGCACGGCGCGGCCGGCGCAGTCGGATCGATGGTGAGCCAGCTGGCACGGGAGGCCGGCGCCTACGTTATCGGCACCGGGCGCGCTGTCGACCGTCAGATGGCGCTCGACTTCGGCGCGCAGGAGTTCGTCGACCTCGATAACGACGCCCTGGAAGACGTCGGCGGAGTCGATCTGGTGTTCGATGTCATCGGCGGCGACATCGGGAAGCGATCCGCAGGCCTGATTCGAGCCGGAGGAACGCTGGTGTCCGTCGTCGGGCCGTCGGAGGCGCGGCCCGCCGACGGCCTGGCGGTCGACTTCGTCGTCGTGCCCGATCGCGCTCAACTGGGTGAGGTCGTCCGGCGGGTGCGGGACGGACGACTGCGGACGAACATCGGCAACGTCGCTAGCCTCGACGACGCCGTCGCCGCTCTCAATCCGACCCGGCGGGTCATCGGGAAGACGATCATCCGCGTTCGTCCGTAAGGACTCGGGGGCAGCGACCGGTCCGGCCCTCCTTGTGGATCAGCATCAAACGCGTGGCCAGTTCGGGCGACTCGTGCTGGAAGACCTCACCGGACTGGTCCGCTACCGGGACGGGTACACGGCGTAACCAGCTCCCGGCAGCCCGGAGGACATCACGAACGCGGGTCGTCCCTGCCATCGGACAAGTTGCGGTGGATGACCGGCGCCATCTCCGGCGTCGACATCATGGCCGGCCGTAACTGGCCCTCGAAACGTAGTGCGGGGATCACGCCGCGGGCTGCGGACGTGGCCGTATGCCCGCAGCCCGCGCCCGCGGGGAACCACCAGCAAGTCCGGTGAGACCGTAGCTCGGCCGACCGCCACCGCGGCAGCCGAACCGAGCTAGAAGTGTGCCAGCAAGCCCCCTGACCTTCGCATCAAGCGCGACCCGACCGGCTCGCCGAGAGTTCTCGCCGACTTGTTTCATGGTGGTCGGCGATCATGGTCCGCCGCCAGGATCTGCAAAGCCAGCCCGTCAGGCGGCAGGTGCGACCCACCATCGCGTCGATTCGGCCTGCGTCCCGGCCATCGCCGCTGGCGCGGAGTGCACCCTTCACACCTTCTAGCTGTCTCGATCAATTTAGAACGGACGTGCGATGCTCTTGTGGCAGAGGGGCTGGGCCGAGCGGTCTGGAACAGCACATGGGGGCGGCTGACCCGGCGTGAAGTCTGGCTCGCCCGGGAGGTGGGTGACCTTGATCATCCTTTCGGTGACTCGGTGACTCGGGGACGGGTGGTCGGCACCTAATCGAGCAGTCTCGAAACCGAGTCGCCCGCTGTGCCAACACGATAATTTGGCGACATGGGCATCGCCGGGGGAATAGCATGCGTCATTCTGGCCGTCATCATCCTGGCGTCCATCGCGTACTGGGTGGTGCGTTACGGGACCGGCTGGAAGCAACCACCATCGCCACCACCGGACGAATCAACGCCCCCGGAGCACCCGCGCAGCCATCCCTGACGGCGACCGACGGGTCCCGCCCAACCAAATCAGGAATGGGGGACGAGGCAGCGCGGGGTTCGGTTCGGCCGTCACCCAGGGCTGGCTGCCAGCCAATGTCGGGCTCCACTTGCCCTTCCAAATCGACGCTGCTCCGGGCCGCCTCCGGGCCGTCCGGGCCGTTTCTGGGCCGTCAAGCGCCGACCAGAGATGACCAGTAGCACCCGAAGAAGCAGCAGGTCAGCCACCACTCACGGGCGGCTGACCTGGTGGGCGACGGACGAAGTCGGACCTGTACGCCGGATTCAGCTGGCGGCTAATTTCCGCTTCAACGTCTGACACCGTGCGGTGAACCCTTCGGCCAGATGGCCCGCAGGCGGAAGATGTGGCGAGCCGCAGACAGCGCGACCCCCCAGGCGAGCACGAGCGCAAAGAACAGGTGAGAGGGTTCCCCGCCGAGATAGACCCAGACGCCGATGACGAGCCAGGCCGACACGGTCACGCCGACCAAGGCCCACCAGACCACATCCCGTCGCCGCATGGCACCAGTGTAGGTCGATCAATTGGGTGACCAACTGGGTGACGACCGGGGCGGCCGACGCCGGACGCCTACCGACGACGGTGGACTGTTCCGGCAGCTCACTCCGGCTACTCGCCCAGCTCATTGACGGCTGATCATTCTTTCGGGACGAAGAGGCTTAGCCGCGCCGGCTGGCAAGGTACTGGCCGACTGCGAACCCAACCGCACCACCCAGGCAAGCGGGGACGGCGGCGAGGACCACGACGAGGGTGTCTCCGGCCGGGCTATGGTACGGCGAGTTCAGCCACGTGCCGGCGTAGAAGCAAGCGAGCAGCACAAGCGCGGCCCCAAACTAGCTTCCATGGGCCCGACGCCTTAGCAGCAAGCCAACAGTCAGTCCCGCGCCGCCGAGTCCGACGACCGTCACGAGAAGAGCGGTGGGGGCGCGTTGGACCGAGCCGCCAGCACCAGACACACACCAGCCCGACAGTGATCCAAGCCCAACCACCAACACGCCCGCCCACGAGCGGTCGCCCAGATGCATGGCAGGACCGTAGCAACCAGCGAGCTGGACGGCGTGTCCGCTGCGTGCCCGCCGGACCGGTCAACAAAGGTCAGCAACAGCCACTACTACCCCGACCCGGCATCGCGTTGACGCCGGGCCAAGCTGATCAGCAGTAGCGCTGCGAGGGCCTCGCCGCAAATCAAGGCACCTTTCAAACTGACGGTTCGCGTCACGCTCGATGAGGGACGGGACCTACCACCACTTTGCACGCCGACTGAGGGCCTTCTCCGCTGGCTCTGACGCCCTCTGTCCTAGGGAAGACTCACCTCGGCCAAGACCACGCGACCACTGGATAGCGAGCATGGCTGCGCCGGTGAGGAGCCAAGCTGCGAAGCCCCTGTGCAGCAACGGCCCGATGATGCCCGCTGCGAGGAAGAGCGCCCAGCCAATGAAAGCTGAGATCCTGCGAAGGCGGGCGTGCGTCACGAGTTGATCCTAGGGGCGGCCACCTTGAGACGCCATGGCCTGCCGGTCCTCCCTGTAACAGCGTGAGGTGGGTGACTACCTGGGTGACGACGGGCACGAGCGGTGGACGTCCACGGACTCTGGTGGATGGTTGCCGCAGCTAGATCCCTTTGGCGATGCAGGTCAGCGAGCCGTGTTGGTTGCCTGGGGGGCAAGGGGTCCGGAGCGCGACGACCAGGCGGTGGACCCCGGTTACCGGAGCGGCTGAACATCGACCCACCGACGTACTGCCAGCCGCCACCGCAGGGTGCCCCTGTGGCCGAAGTTGCCACGTTCGGTGACGTCAGCATCGATTGTGAGGGCGAATTTGGCGTAGTAGGTTCGGCCGCCCTCGGTGGCCCGCAGGATCTCCGATGGCCACCGGACTGCGTCGCTTACCAGGTCGCAATACACCTGGCGGCGCCACCATCGTCCGGGAACGTCGATCTCAAACCTGCTCCATTCCCAGTGTGCGTGGTAGACGCCGTCAAACCGGCCGGATGAACCAACCATGATCACGTATCTGGGCCGGTCCATGGCGTACATGGAACCAGAAGGCCCGGCCCCGCACGGTGGCCATGGTAAGTCTAGGCCGTCACCAGGCCGTCGGAGGTCGACCGAAAGCGACCAGCGACGACCACTGGTGACGCTGCCTGCCCAGGTAACAACGCGTGGTCGGCCGATCACCCGGCCGGCCGCGGCCTTCTCTGCTGTAGTTGGTGAACTGTCGGGTGGCCTGCTTCCGAGTGGGTTTGAGCGCCGAAGGGAGGACGAGGGGGATGGCCAGCAGTGGCAAGAACTGCTTCCATAACGGCATGACCAAGACGGACGGCCCGGTGTCCGCGAAGCGGGTGGCGACTCTGGGTGCTTGGTTCCTGGTCTTTGGCTTGGCGGTGTTGATCATTGAGGTCTGGGTGGGCGGCCACCCGTTCGGAGAGCCGTCGGGGCTCGGCGAGTCGTCCTCCGTGGTGGGCGTTGCGTATCTTTGCTGGGCTCTGTGGCTTCGCCGACAGCAACGCTCATTAGCAACCGCGCCGGACGGCAGCACGCTGAGGCGCACTGGCACGGACTAACCTCCGAGCGTGCAGCCGTTGCCGGACGCGTGCGGGTTCGCCCGCTACAGGCGTAGCCTGCTGGCCCGGTCGAAGGTTTCGGCGGGGTCCTCGCCGTCGGTGAGGTCGATGTCCTCGACGACCCGGCCGTCGTTGAGGCGGATCAGACGGTCGCAGCGGGCGGCGATGGCCTGTTCGTGGGTGGCCAGCAGGATCGTCATGCCGTGCCGGTCGCGCAGGTCGAGGAGCAGGTCGAGGATCTGGGCGCCGGTGGTCGAGTCGAGGTTGCCGGTCGGCTCGTCGGCCAACAGCAGCCGGGGCGCGCCCATCAGCGCCCGGGCGATCGCCACCCGCTGCTGCTGGCCGCCGGAGAGCTGGGCGGGCAGGGCTCGCTCCCGACCTGCCAGTCCCACCGCCGCCAGCAGGTCCCGGGCCCGGGCCGCACGGTCGGTGCGTCCTCGCCGCTGTGGCAGCACTGGTGCGATCACGTTGTCCAGGACGGTGAGCGCCGGCAGCAGGTGGTAGCGCTGGAAGACGAAGCCGACCCGCTGGCGGTAGCGGGCCAAGGCCGCCCGGCGCAGCACTGTGACCTCCACGTCGTCCACCGTCACGGTGCCCCGGTCGGCCCGCTCGATCGCGCCGATCAGGTGCAGCAGGGTGGACTTGCCGGAGCCGCTCGGCCCGGTGAGCGCCACCACCGACGCGGCGTTGATTTCCAGCGAGACGTCGTTGACGGCGGTGAGCCGTTCATGGCCGCTGTGGAACTGCCGGACCAGCCCGGCGGTGCGGACCGTGCTGCCAGTGGCGTCCATGGTCACTCCTCAGCGATTAGGCGTGCGGTGGGCAGGCGGCGCAGCAGCGCGGCCGGGACGAGGGCCGCCAGGCAGGTGACCAGCACCCCGGCGAACGCCACGGTGGCGGCCACCGCCACCAAGGCTGGCGGCAGCTCACCGACGAGCCAGGCGGCCCAACCGAGCCCGAGCCCGGCGCCGGCCAGGGCACCGAGCGCGCCGAGCAGGATGCCCTCGTAGCTGACCAGACGGCCGAGCGCGGCATCGCTCCAACCGGTGGCGCGCAGGGTGGCCAGCTCGGCGGCGCGGTCCCGGATGTTGAGGTAGAGCACGTCGGCGACCGCAGCGGCCCCGAGCAGCACCGTAGCTACCGCCGCGAGGGCGTCCGCGCCACGCACGCTGAGCGAAACGGTGTCGCCGAGCAGGCTGCCCACGATCGCGCCCCGGAAGGCGTACGCGGCGGCGGCGACCAGGGTCAGCGCGGCCACCCCGATGCCCAGCGCGACCGCGCCGCAGCGGACCGGAGCTGATGTCCTCCAACCCGGCGATCATGTTGAGCGTGGTGGACTTGCCGCAGCCGGACGGGCCGACCAGGATCACGAACTCGCCGTC
>NZ_JBSGJR010000316.1:0-7804 GCF_053605645.1 Micromonospora sp. NPDC003776 | reverse complement strand
CCGGCGGGTAGCCGCGGGCAGGGCCGGCGGGGCCGGCCGGGCCGGGGCGGGCGTCATCGGCCCACGGGTCGCGGCCGGTGTCGGGCGAGGTCGAGGGAAACACGCCCCGATCGTGCCAGACCAGCGGCCCGGGCGGAGGTCACGGTTTCGGCGACGTTAAAACCTGCGCCGCGATCGGGGACAGATCCGACAAACAGGAAAGGACACGGAGGTGGCGGCCGGGCGATCGGTTACGCTCAAGCCGTTACCCGCCCGTCAGCGACGCCGGGACCCCACGCAAATTCTCAGCGCCACCCCGGTCAGGAGTGCCGCTGGTCGCGCGCGGCCGATCGGCCGCCGGGACGGAGGTGATCGTGTGGAGATCCTGCTGCTGGTGACCGCGCGCGCAGGTGAACCATCGGTGGTGCTGCCGGCACTCGACCTGCTGCCGCACTCGGTCCGTACCGCGCCACGCGACGTGCGCACCCTGGTCTCCGGCCCGAGCCCCGACGCCGTGCTGGTGGACGCCCGCTCCGAGTTGAGCGAGGCCCGCGCGACCTGCCGGATGCTGCACGCCACCGGGCTCGGCGTGCCGCTGGTCGCGGTGGTCACCGAGGCCGGCCTGATCGCGCTGAACGCGGACTGGGGCGTCGACGACGTCATCCTGGCCGGGGCGGGGCCGGCCGAGGTGGAGGCCCGGCTGCGGCTCGCGGTCGGCCGGCTGAGCAACGCCACGGCCGGCGCCGGCGGCTCGATCCGGGCCGGCGAGCTCACCATCGACCCGGACACCTACGCGGCCAAGCTCAAGGGCCGCCCGCTCGACCTCACCTACAAGGAGTTCGAGCTGCTGAAGTTCCTGGCCCAGCACCCGGGCCGGGTGTTCACCCGGGACCAGCTCCTCCGCGAGGTCTGGGGGTACGACTACTTCGGCGGCACCCGCACGGTGGACGTGCACGTCCGGCGGCTGCGGGCCAAGCTCGGCTCGGAGTACGAGTCGATGATCGGCACGGTGCGCCAGGTCGGCTACAAGTTCGTGGTGCCGCCGTCCCGCTCGCTGCCGGAGTCGGAGCCCGCCCCGCTGCCCGTCTGACCGGAATCCGGCACCACCCTCCCTTCGAGGGAACCCGGCTCCGTATTGCCCTTTTTGCCCCTGAAGTCAGACCTATTCTGACTGCCGGATTGGTCCGGTGCAGAGGGGGCGACGGTGCGTGCGGTGACCACGGGGGCGATGACGGCTGGCCTCGATCCGGATGGGCGGGTCCGCTGATGTCCCGGACCACCCTGCGGGTGGCCGGGCTGGTGGCGCTGGTGATCGCCGCACTGCTCGGCTCGGCGTACGCGCTGGGGCGCAGCCTGGTTCCGGAGCAGCAGCCGCGCCGCACCGGCGCCACCGCGAACGTGACCAGCCCGCACTACGCCGACCAGCCGCCCAGCCAGGAGTTTCCCGGACCACCGCCGGTCAGCCCCAGCCCCACCGCGAGCGGCTCGGCGGCACCGCCCGCTGACGACGAGGGCCCCTACGGCAGCCGCATGTCCACCGGCTCGTCCCAGGTCGCGCTCACCTTCGACGACGGCCCGGACCCGCAGTACACCCCGCAGGTGCTCGCCCTGCTCAAGGAGTACGGCGTGAAGGCCACCTTCTGCGTGGTCGGGGAGAACGCGGAGAACCACCCGGACCTGATCCAGGCGATCGTGGCCGACGGCCACACGATCTGCAACCACTCCTGGAGCCACGACCTCAACCTGGGCAAGCGGTCGCCGGACGCGATCCGGGCCGACCTGCTGCGCACCAGCGACGCGATCCACGCCGCCGCGCCGAACGCCCGGATCGCGTACTTCCGGCAGCCCGGCGGGAACTGGACGCGGCCGGTGGTGTCCATCTGCGAGGAGCTGGGCATGACCCCGCTGCACTGGGCGGTCGACCCGGCGGACTGGACGGCCCCGGGCGCCCCGAAGATCATCAACAGCGTGCTGACCCAGGTCGGACCCGGTTCGATCGTGCTGATGCACGACGCCGGCGGCAACCGTTCGGGGACGGTGCAGGCGCTGCAGCGCCTGCTGCCCGAGCTGCAGGACCGCTACCAGCTGGAGGCGCTGCCCGTCGGCACCACGTGACCACCGCCACCACGCCGTCCCCAGGTCCGGCATGATCGGCGTCCCGCCGGCCGCTACCGTGACGGGATGAGCAGCAGGGAGCCCACGACGGCGGACCGCGTCGCCCGCGCCGACCGGCTGGCGGCGGTCGAGGTGGCCGAGGTGCTGGCGCTGGCGCGTACGGCCGGGGACACGGATGGCGCCGACCCGCTCGACGAGCACGTGCTCCTGCGGTTGCGGGACCCGGAGGCGCCGGCCGTGCACCTCACCGCCCGGGCCACCGACAACACCCTCACCGGATACGCCCACCTGGATACCACCGACCCGGCGAACGGTGTCGGGGTGGAGCTGGTGGTGCACCCGGCGTACCGGCGGCGGGGCACCGGACGGGCGCTGGCCCGCGGCGTGCTGGCGGCGGCCTCCGGGCCACTGCGCGCCTGGGCGCACGGCGACCACCCGTCGGCCGCCGCGCTCGCGGTCGACCTGGCCTTCACCCGCGCCCGGGTGCTCTGGCAACTGCGCCGGCCGCTGACCGCCGCGCTGGCCGAGCCGGCCCTGCCCGAGGGCGTGGAGCTGCGCGCGTTCCGTCCCGGCGAGGACGACGAGGCGTGGCTCGCGGTCAACAACGCCGCCTTCGCCCAGCACCCGGAGCAGGGTCGCTGGACCCTGGCCGACCTGCGGGTACGCCTCGCCGAGCCGTGGTTCGACCCGGCCGGCTTCCTGCTCGCGGTGGACTCGGCGACCGGCCGGCTGCTCGGCTTCCACTGGACCAAGGTGCACGAGCGGCCCGGGTCGGCCCCGATCGGGGAGGTGTACGTGCTCGGGGTGGACCCGACCGCGCACCGGGGCGGGCTGGGCCGGGTGCTCACCACCGCCGGGCTGGCGTACCTGCGGGACCGGCGCGGGCTGGACCGGGTGATGCTCTACGTCGACGAGTCCAACGCCCCGGCGGTGGCGCTCTACGAGCGGCTCGGCTTCGCCCGCTGGTCGGCCCACGTCAACTACCGGCTCGGCTGAACCGCGGCCGCCCCGGACGTCCCGGCGAGCGGTCACGGCGGTGTCACGCACTGGACTCGGCCGGGTAACGACTGACCCGAAAAATCGTATTAATAGCGATAGCGGGCCGCGAGTTCACGTAACGGACAACCCTTCCTCAGCCCATGGCCACCCCGCCGGCCGCACCTGTTCATCTCCCGTTCACTTCTGACCGGCGAACCGTCTACCTGGCACTTCTAACTTTCGTGTCAGCCGGTCAGCGCCGGCACCCGGGCTGCGTCCCGGGCGACCTGACCAAAGACGTGAAGGGAAACCCCTCAGGTGAAGCTCCAGCGGCACGGCGCCATCGCCTGCCTCGCTCTTACCGCGGTGCTCGGTCTCAGCGCCTGCGGCTCGGACAACAACGAGCCGACCGGCACCTCCGCCTCCGGCTCCGCCGCCGCGGTCGACTGCGGCAAGGGCACGCTGAACGCGCAGGGCTCCTCCGCGCAGAAGAACGCGATGGCCGAGTGGATCAAGGCCTACCAGCAGAAGTGCGCGGGCACCACGATCAACTACGAGCCCACCGGTTCGGGCGCCGGCATCCAGGCCTTTATCGCCGGCACCGCCGACTTCGCCGGGTCCGACTCCGCGCTCAAGCCGGAGGAGCAGCCGCAGGCGGACGCCAAGTGCGCCGGCGGCCAGGCCCTCAACCTGCCGATGGTGATCGGCCCGGTGGCGGTCGTCTACAACGTCAGCGGCGCGGACAACCTCCAGTTCAGCCCGGCCACCCTGGCGAAGATCTTCGCCGGCAAGGTCACCAAGTGGGACGACGCGGCGATCAAGGCCGACAACCCGGACGCCAAGCTGCCGTCGACCGCGATCCAGGCGGTGCACCGCTCGGACGAGTCGGGCACCACCGACAACTTCACCAAGTACCTGTCCAAGACCGCCGAGGCGGACTGGACCTTCGGCAACGCCAAGGCCTGGAAGGCGCCGGGCGGCGTCGGCGCGGCCAAGTCCGACGGTGTGGCCAGCAAGGTCAAGAGCACCGACGGCACCATCAGCTACGTCGAGCTGTCGTACGCCGAGAACGCCGGCCTGAAGAAGGCCAAGGTCAAGAACGGTGCCGGTGAGTTCACCGAGCTGACCGCCGAGTCGGCCGGCAAGACCATCGCCGGGGCCAAGTTCGAGGGCCAGGGCAACGACCTCAAGATGTCGATCGACTACAACACCACCGAGGCCGGGGCGTACCCGATCGTCCTGGCGACCTACGAGATCGTCTGCAGCAAGGGCCTCGCGGCCGACAAGCTGCCGCTGGTCAAGGGCCTGCTGGGCCACGCCGCCAGCGCCGAGGGCCAGCAGGACCTGGTCGAGCTGGGCTACGCCCCGCTGCCCGAGACCGTCCGCACCAAGGTCGAGACCGCGGTCAAGAGCCTCTCCTGACGCACTGACCGACACCTTCTCTATCGAAGCGAGCGAGCAGATGGGTGACACCCCTCACCGCTCGGCGCACGCCGGCACCGGCGGGACCACCGTGGCCACGAGCCACGGACGGCCCGCCGGTGCCTCGGCGCGTGTGGCCGAGCCCTCCGGTAACCCTGGTACGCCCGGTCTCGGCGGCGGTGGCGGTCTGCCCCGGGCCAAGGCCTTCGGGGCGGAACGCGCGTTCCGTGGCCTGACCCTGGCCGCCGGCACCTTCGTACTGGTGGTCATCGGGGCGATCGCGGTCTTCCTGATCGCCAAGGCCGTCCCGGCACTGCGGGCGAACACCGAGTCCTTCTGGACCTTCGAGGGCTGGTTCCCGAACGACAACCCGCCGAAGTTCGGCATCGGCGCGCTCGCCTTCGGCACCGTGCTCACCGCGCTGCTGGCCCTGCTGATGGCGGTGCCGGTGGCGCTGGGCATCGCCCTCTACCTCTCCCACTACGCCCCGCGCCGGCTGGGCAACGGCCTCGGCTTCCTGATCGACCTGCTGGCCGCCGTGCCCAGCGTGGTCTTCGGGCTCTGGGGCCGGGACTACTTCGCCCAGCCGGTCGCCGACCTGTCGGCGTGGCTGCACAAGTACTTCGGCTGGATCCCGATCTTCGGCGACGGCCCGTACGGGAACTCGATCCTGCTCGGGTCGGTGGTCCTGGCGATCATGGTGCTGCCGATCGTCACCTCCCTCTCCCGTGAGGTGTTCCGGCAGACCCCGACCGCCAACGAGGAGGCCGCCCTGGCGCTGGGCGCCACCCGCTGGGAGATGGTCCGCACCGCGGTGCTGCCGTACGGCCGGCCCGGCGTCATCGCCGCGGTGATGCTCGGCCTGGGCCGCGCGCTCGGCGAGACCATCGCCCTGGCGCTCACCCTCGGCTCCACCTACGCCATCTCGTTCAACATCCTGCAGAGCGGCGGCAACACCATCGCCGCGAACATCGCGAACCGGTTCGCCGAGGCGAACGACACCGGGCGGGGCGCCCTGATCGCCTCCGGCCTGGTGCTCTTCGCGATCACGCTGATCGTCAACATCACCGCCCGGGCGATCATCTACCGCCGCCGCGAGTTCACGGAGTCGGCCGCATGACAACCACCGTCACCACCCACCGCCCGCGGCCGCCGGCACAGCCGGCCAGCCTGCGGGCCAAGCGGCTTCCGGGGTACGCCCCGCCGGCCATCGCCGTCGTGGCGCTCCTCGCGTCGGCCGGCATCGTGTACGGCGCCGGCATCGGCGGCCCGGTCCTGGTCGTGGTCGTCGGGGCGCTGCTCTATCTGGCCGGCCTCTTCCTCGCCGCGAACGCGGTGGAGGGCCGGCGGTCCGCCCGCAACCGGACCTGGAGCGCGCTGATCCACTCCGCCTTCGTGCTGGCGGTGCTGCCGCTGGCCTCGGTGGTCTGGACGCTGGTCAGCAAGGGCACCGCCCGGCTCGACGGCAACTTCTTCGGCACCTCGATGAACAACATCGGGGCCCGGGACGCCAACGGCGGCGCGTACCACGCCATCGTTGGCACCCTGGAGCAGGTCGGCATCGCCACGCTGATCACCGTCCCGCTCGGCGTGCTCTGCGCGATCTACGTGGTCGAGTACGGCCGGGGCCGGTTCGCCTTCACCATCCGCTTCTTCGTGGACGTGATGACCGGCATCCCGTCGATCGTCACCGGCCTCTTCGTCCTGGCCTTCTGGGTGCTCATCGTGTCGCCCTGGTTCAACGACGGCCGGCCGGGCTTCTCCGGCTTCGCCGCCGCGCTGGCGCTGAACGTGCTGATGCTGCCCACCGTGGTCCGCTCCACCGAGGAGATGCTCCGCCTCGTCCCGGCGCCGCTGCGGGAGGGCGCGTACGCCCTCGGCGTGCCGAAGTGGAAGACCATCCTGCGGGTCGTGCTGCCGACCGCGCTGCCCGGCATCGTCACCGGCATCATGCTCGCCATCGCGCGGGCCGCCGGCGAGACCGCGCCGGTGCTGCTCGTCGCCGGCGGCGGCGCGGCGATCAACTTCAACCCGTTCGAGAACAACCAGTCGTCGCTGGCCCTCTTCGTCTACCAGCAGGCCGGCGAGGCCTCGAAGTACTCGCCGGCGCGGGCGTGGACCGCGGCGCTGACCCTGGTCGCCCTCGTCCTCATCCTGACCGTCGCGGCGAAGTTGCTGGCCCGTCGCAATCGGCTCGGCCGATGAACCCCGGAGGTACCGCCACCATGGCCAAGCGCATCGAAGCCACCAACGTCACCGCGTACTACGGCGGTTTCAAGGCGATCGAGAACATCAACCTGACCGTCGAGCCGAAGACGGTGACCGCCCTGATCGGTCCCTCTGGCTGCGGCAAGTCCACCTTCCTGCGGTCGATCAACCGGATGCACGAAGTGCTTCCCGGCGCCCGGGTCGAGGGCAGCCTGACCATCGACGACCAGGACATCTACGACCGGGACGTGGACGTCACCGCGGTCCGCCGGATGATCGGCATGGTCTTCCAGCGGCCCAACCCGTTCCCCACCATGAGCATCTTCGAGAACGTGGTGGCCGGCCTGCGGCTCAACGGCGTCCGGCGGAAGTCGATCCTGGAGGAGGCGGCCGAGAGGGCGCTCCGCTCGGCGAACCTCTGGGACGAGGTGAAGGACCGGCTCGGCAAGCCGGGCGCCGGCCTCTCCGGCGGCCAGCAGCAGCGGCTCTGCATCGCCCGGACCATCGCGGTCGAGCCGCAGGTGGTGCTGATGGACGAGCCCTGCTCGGCGCTGGACCCGATCTCCACGCTGGCCATCGAGGACCTGATGTTCCAGCTCAAGGACAAGTTCACCATCATCATCGTCACGCACAACATGCAGCAGGCCGCCCGGGTGTCGGACCGGACCGCCTTCTTCTCGATCGAGAAGACCGGCGACCCGGGCCGGCTGATCGAGTACGACAACACCCAGAAGATCTTCAGCAACCCGAGCCAGAAGAAGACCGAGGACTACATCACCGGCCGCTTCGGCTGAGCCGCTGGTTCCCGGTCCGCGAGGGGCGTCGGTCGAGCAGACCGGCGCCCCTCGGCGTGTCCGCGCACCGGCCGCGCTACACCTGGCGCGGCGGTCGGCTCGCCACCGGGTGATCCACTCGTCGTGCGGCAGGTCGGGGCATCCGGGCGGCCGGAAACCGCGGTTCGCCGCAACATGCGCGGCCACCCGGGACGCCGGGCTGGCGCGCCGTCAGCGCAGGTGGAAGCGGGCCTCGCCGTCGTCGGCGAGGTCGAGGCGCGGGGTGACCGGAGTGGCGGCGTCCCCGGTGGCCGCGGCGGCCCCCCCTC
>NZ_JBSGJR010000315.1:0-7822 GCF_053605645.1 Micromonospora sp. NPDC003776 | reverse complement strand
TCAGCAGGTCGGCGACGCCGACCACGAGCAGGGCGGCGGCCAGCCGGGCGTGCCGGCCGACGGCGGCGGCGGTGACGAGCTCCGCCCGGCCGCTCTCCTCCTCGGTCCGGGTGTAGCGGACGACCAGCATGATGCTGGTGATCGCCACGAGCAGCAGCACCCAGACCGCGCTCTCCTTGATCACGATCCCGCCTAGGTGGTCGACGCCGATACTCGGCCCGCTGAACACCGCGGCGGCCGGGTTGCTGCCGACCCCCTCGGCGTACTCGCGCTGCTTCTCCGCCGAGGCGTACGCGTCGGCGAGTGACTTCGCCGGGCCGGCGGCGAGGCTGATCGCGAGCAGGATCCACACCGGCAGGCCGATCCGGTCCCGGCGCAGCGCCAGCCGGGCCAGGCGCCCGGTGCCGATCAGCTCACTCATCGGGCACCGACCTTCTCCCCGCTGCGGTGCGGGCCGACGTCGTAGTGGCGCAGGAACAGCTCCTCCAGCGTGGGCGGCTGGCTGACCAGCTCGCGCGCGTCGTGGTCGCCGAGGCGGCGCAGCACCTCCGGCAGCGCGTCCGGATCGACCTGGAGACTGACCCGGTCGCCGTCGACGGTGACGTTGTGGGTGCCGGGCAGCTCGCCCAGCCCCTCGGCCGGGCGGCCCAGCCGGGCGTGGATGGTGGTGCGGGTCAGGTGGCGCAGGTCGCTCAGCGAGCCGGTCTCCACGATCCGGCCGGACCGGATGATGCTCACCCGGTCGCAGAGCTTCTCCACCTCGCCGAGGATGTGGCTGGCCAGCAGCACCGTGCGGCCCTCCCGGCGGACCTCGCTGACGCACTGGTTGAACACCTCGGACATCAGCGGGTCGAGGCCGGAGGTGGGCTCGTCCAGGATGAACAGCTCCACGTCCGAGGCGAACGCCGCGACCAGGGCCACCTTCTGCCGGTTGCCCTTCGAGTAGGCCCGGCCCTTCTTGCGCGGGTCGAGCTGGAAACGGTCGAGCAGCTCGGCCTTGCGGGCCGGGTCCAGCCCGCCGCGCAGGCGGCCGAGCAGGTCGATGGTCTCCCCGCCGGAGAGCCGCGGCCAGAGGCTCACGTCGCCCGGCACGTACGCCAGCCGCTGGTGCAACCGGGTGATGTCCCGCCAGGGGTCGCCGTTCAGCAGCCGGACCGTGCCCGCATCGGCCCGCAGCAGGCCGAGCAGGACCCGGATCGTGGTGGTCTTGCCCGCCCCGTTGGGGCCCAGGAAGCCATGCACCTCACCGGTACGCACGGACAGGTCGATGCCGTCCAGCGCCACCGTCTTGCCGAATCGTTTGACCAGGCCCTGGGCCTGGAAGGCGTCACTCATGCGGCGAGGTTCGCAACCGCTGCTGGCAGAGCCCGCACAGATCGCTGTCACCCGGTCTCGGCTTGAACACACGTGCGGCGACATCTCCACACAGCTGCTCGCGAAGTTCGGGATGACGGCGAGCCAGAGCGCGGCGGACACCACGAGTCGACGTGCGGCCACGCACCAGGCTTCGCCGGCTCAGCCCAACCGCGACTTCTGCACCTTGCCGAGCGCGTTGCGGGGCAGCGCGTCCAGGAAATGGATCCGCCGGGGGCGCTTGTGGACGGCGAGCTGCCGCGCCACGAAATCGATCAGCTCCCGCTCGGCGGCGCCGTCGGCCACCACGTACGCCGTCACCCGCTGGCCGAGCTCGTCGTCCGGGACGCCGACCACCGCCGCCTCGCGTACGCCGGGGTGGGCCAGCAACGCCTCCTCCACCTCCCCGGCCCCGATCCGGAAGCCGCCGCTCTTGATCAGGTCGGTGGCGGCCCGCCCCACGATCCGGTGCCGCCCGTCCGGGTCGATCGTCGCCACGTCCCCGGTCCGGAACCAGCCGCCAGGCAGGCGTACCGCCGCGTCGGCGTCCGGCCGGCCCAGGTAGCCGTCGCACAGCGTCGACCCGTGGACCAGCAGTTCACCCATCGCCACGCCGTCGGCGGGCACGCCCGCCAGCCGGTCGTCGACCAGCCGTGTCTCCACTCCGGGCAGTGGCCAGCCCACCGTGCCGGGCAGCCGGGACCGGTCCGCCCGCGCGCTGACCGTGATCAGGGTTTCGGTCATGCCGTACCGCTCCACCACCCGGTGCCCGGTGAGCGCGTGCAGCCGGTCGAAGACCGCGGCGGACAGCGGTGCGCTCCCGGACACCAGCAGCCGCGCCCCGCGCAACGCCCGCGCCGCGGACGGGTCGGCGCCGATGCGCGACCAGACCGTCGGCACCCCGAACAGCAGCGAGCCGCCGGCCGCCGCGTACCGCCCCGGCCGGGGGCGCCCCACGTGGACGAGCCGGCCGCCGAGGCGCAGCGGCCCCAGCACGCCCAGCACCAGCCCGTGTACGTGGAACAGCGGCAGCCCGTGCACCAGCAGGTCGTCCGGCGTCCAGGACCAGGCGTCGGCGAGACCGTCGAGGCAGGCGGCGATCGCCCGCCGGGACAGCAGCACGCCCTTCGGCAGCCCGGTCGTCCCGCTGGTGTAGAGGATCAACGCCGGCCGGTCGCCCGCCGGTTCCGGGTGGCGGCTCGCCGAGCGGTCCCGCAGCGACACCGGCAGCACCGGCAGGTCGCCCGCGTCGACGTCGACGCCCGCCGGGGCCAGCACCGCCGTCACGGCCGAGTCGCGCAGGATGTGCGCGCGTTCCATCGGGCCGGCGTCCGGCGGCACCGGCACCACCGTCACGTCCGCCAGCAGCGCCCCGACGATCCCCACCACCGTCTCCAGCGTGGCGGTCGCCTCCACCGCCACCCGGTCGAGCCCGCGGAGCCGGTCGGCCACCGCCGACGCGCAGTCCAGCAGCCGGGTGCCGGGGATCGCCCGCCCGGCGACCCGGACCGCGTCGGGACGCTCGTCGGGCGTGTGCGACAGTGCCGGCAGCAGGGCCATCTGGCAGCCTCCCGTGCAGCGTGAGGTGCCCGGCCGGTGACCCGACGGGGCCGGACCCCGACGGGCCCCGCCCGACCGTAACCAGGGCCCGGAGGCCGCACCACCCCTAATCGGCCGCCGGGAGGCGACCGCGGTCGCCTGAGGCCGCGCCCGCGGGTTCGGCAGCCGCCGGTTCAGCCGGCGCGTGGCGGCGGGCCTGCCGCCCGACCCGTGAGCCTCACTCGTCGCCGACGGCCTCCGTCTCGCCGTCGTGCTGGAACTGCGCGGTCAGGTGCTCGTCGGGCTGCGGAGCCTGCGCCAGGTCATGGTGCGGGTCCCCGTCGGGGGAGAACAGGACCTGGTCGGTCTTCTTGGTCTTCTCCTGGTCCTCTTCCGGCTCTGTCACGTCCGCTCCTCGCGCGGTGCTGTCGCTGACCGGCCCGGGTGGGTCGGTCCAGTTATGTCCCGATACTCACCCTAGGCGCGGTGAGCCGCCCACCGCAGCCGATGCCGCCCGGTGTGGTGGGGTGGCCCGGCAGGAAACGCTCCCGGACGCCGCGGGCGATGCGCGATGGTGGGTGGCGACGGGGCGGCGGTACGGGGGTGACTGGTGCCGACCAAGGAGATCATCCAGCGGATCGGGGCGTTGCTGGACCTGGCCGGGGTGCTGGTCATCGCCCTGGGCATCGGCATCGCCACGGTGGTGTTCCTGCTGGGCTGGTGGCGTACCCGCCAGGTCATCGACCACTACCGGTCGTACCGGCAGGGGGTCGGGCGGGCCATCCTGCTCGGCCTGGAGTTCCTCGTCGGCGGCGACA
This sequence comes from Micromonospora sp. NPDC003776, assembly GCF_053605645.1. Taxonomy (NCBI): domain Bacteria; kingdom Bacillati; phylum Actinomycetota; class Actinomycetes; order Micromonosporales; family Micromonosporaceae; genus Micromonospora; species Micromonospora sp. NPDC003776. The sequence goes on along the minus strand of NZ_JBSGJR010000315.1, from coordinate 4,112 downwards.
TCATCCGCACCGTCGCGGTCTCGCCCACTTTCGCCAGCGTCGGGGTGCTCGCCCTGATCGTGCTGGTCCGGACCTTCCTCAGCTTCTCGCTGGAGGTGGAACTCGACGGCCGGTGGCCGTGGCAGGGCAAGGGCCCGGCGGCCGGCCCCAGCGCGGGCTCCGCACCGCGGTGAACCGGTGGTGGGTCAGATGTTGGCCGAGTCGGCCGGGACGTCCGACGGCAGTGCGGGCGCCCCGGTCGGCGCGGCCTCCCGCTGGCAGTGCAGCCCGAGGGTGTACGCGGTCATCGACAGCGAGCCGTACGCGTACCCGTCGACCAGCACCTCGGGCCGGCCGTCGGCGGCACCCGCCAGCCCGGCCAGGTAGAGCAGCGGGATGAAGTGGTCCGGGGTCGGCGCGGCCAGGTCGTAGTCGCGGTGCCCGTCCAGCCGGGCCGCCTCGGTGGGCGCGTCCAGGACGACCTCCCGGGCCGCGTCGTCGAACCGGCGGGCCCAGTCGAAGCCCTCGTCGGTCAGGCGCGGGTCCACGCCGCCGAGGTTGTGCACCACGTTGCCGCTGGCCACCACGAGCACCCCGCGCTCCCGCAGCGGGGCGAGCCGCGCGCCGAGGTCGAGGTGGTAGTCCAGCGGCTTGAACGCGTTGATGCTCAGCTGCACGACCGGGATGTCCGCGTCGGGGAAGGCGTGGGTGAGCACCGACCAGGTGCCGTGGTCGATGCCCCAGGAGTCCAGGTCGGCGCCGACCCAGGTGGGGTGGACCACGTCGCTGATCTCCTCGGCCAGCTCCGGCAGCCCGGGCGCGGGATAGCGGACGTCGAACAACTGCTGCGGGAAGCCGTAGAAGTCGTGGATGGTGCGGGGCCGGGGCATGGCGGTGACCGCGGTGGCGCCGATGTACCAGTGTGCGGAGACCACCAGGATCGCGCGGGGCCGGGGCACCGACCGGCCGAACTCCCGCCAGGCCGAGGTGTAGCGGTTGACCTCCAGGGCGTTCATCGGGTTGCCGTGCCCGAAGAACGCCGCCGGCATCGTCGTGCGCGTCGTCTGTTCGCTCATCCTGCTCCCCGCCGCCGGCCGTGTCCCCGAGGTTATCCCGGTCCGGCCGCCGGTGTCCGGGCGACGGCCCGGTGGGTCACGCCCCGTACGCGAGGTCGAACATCATCCTTGGGGTGCGCCGTCGCGGATCGCCTCGGCGTAGGTGGCGGGTCCATTACGGCAGACGACCTTCGCCGATGGGTCGTCGCCAGGCGGTACACCTCATCCACCGCGTCCATGCTCGATCAGCGTCCGGTTCACCACCGGGGCGATCCGCGTGGAGCCCGACCGCAAGCATGTCGTGCTGCCGGCTGGGCCGGCTCAAGCTGCACGAGTCCGCCCGCAAGCGAGATCCGTCGGCAGGTGGGCTATCGCTTTAAGGCCTCGTGGAACGGTGGCCGGCGGATCGTCGCGGACCGCTGGTATCCCTCCAGCAAGACCTGTTCGGGCTGTGGTGCGGTGAAAGCCAAGCTGCCGCTGCGTGTCCGAACCTACCTCTGCGACTTTTGCGGTTTGGTCCTCGATCGGGATGTGAACGCCGCGCGTAACCTCGCCGCCCTCGCGGATGAGGTCACCACCGCCGGGAGTGGCCCGGTGGCAGGACGTGGAGCCGACCGTAAGACCCGCCCCGGCGGGCCGGTGGCCATGAAACGTCAACCCGGCACGGCATCCGCCGGTCAGGCCGGGACCGTCCCACCGCAAGGCGGGACATGCCGATCAGTCGCTAAAGCGCACTGACAGGTACCGGTAACGGTGAGTGCTGCGCGCGCAGGAGGTAAACGCCGGAGGTGGCGGCGATGGGGGTGCGCAGGATCGCCGGTCGGGTACGGGCGAGCCCATGTGGGCAGGGCGGTGGCCGAGATGCGGGTGCGACGGCGGCGATGACCCCGGCGCAGACTGCGAGGGTAGCGCGGAGCCGAGGGCCCAGTTCAGGTACGGGTAGCAGTCGAATTCGACGGCGGCGCCGGTTGCAAGGCCGTAGGGCACGGAAGAGCGGATTACCAAGTGAAAGTGAATCTAGTTGAATGCCATAAAGCGGCCGGGCTTTTGGTCGCGCGCAAGCCCTGCGACCAGGTGAACGCCCGAGTTGGGTTCCTATGCCGGTATCACGAGAACTGATTTTCCCGGCAATCCCGCTCAAAGCGCAGCGCCCGCGACGATTGTCGACTTGCGCAAGGAAGCCCCGATACACCCCGCGCTTAAGTTGAATTGCATATAGCGATCAAGGGTTTCTCCTGTCACTCTTATGGGCATCGGTTTCATCCATCTGAGAGGAGAAACGATGACCAGTACGGGCCGTCGAATCACGACGCTGGCAGTGCTCGCGGTGGCAGTAGCGGCCATGTGCGTCTACTTCTCCACCGCGCGGTCCGCCAAGGAGATACCGGCGGCTGCCGGAGCCCGAGGGCCGGCGATGACCGCCGCATCCATGCGGTCGGCGTTGCTCCCCGAGGCGCAACATCCGGCAGGCACCACGTTGCAGGAGATGCCTCTCACAAAGGGGGACATGAACGCCTCGCAGGGCGGGATGATCGTGGCCCCCGAAAGCTGTCTGGGCGCGCTCAAGGTCGCCCTCGGCACGGACGAGGTGAACGGGTGGATTCAGCGTGGCTCACGCAAGACCAGCACCGGTTACGCCCCGTTCCAGAACTCGGTGGGCCAGGTCAAGGGCGGTCTCGACGTGGCGAAGCTGCGCGCGGCCGTCGGCACCTGCAAGTCCGGCACCATCACCTGGCCAGAGAAGAAGCTGACTGCGACGATCAGCCTCTCCGAGGTCACCGCGCCTGCGATCAAGGGCGCGAACACGTTTACGTACATGTCCACAATGTCGTTCACTGGGGTTACCAAGGAGCAACTCAAGGACGTGTCACAGTGTGCGATCGAGCAGCAGGCCACGATCTCGAACGCCTCCTGCGTAACTTATAAGGCCACGGGGGGCAAGACGATGGACGTGGCCTTGGAGGTGTTCGTCGGGTACGCGGCCGTCGGCGACACATTCGTCGAGGCCTGCGAGGCTACCGCGCAGCAGGCCAACGAGATGGTCGCCCTCATGTTCGACCGGCTAGAGGAGACGAACAGCGCGGCCTGACAAATCGCGTAGAGTTTCTAAAGTACCGTCACGCCCACGGGCTTGGTGCTGGTTTCGCAAGAATTCCCACCAACCCATCGATAGCGCCGAGACCGCGAAAATGCGGTCCCGGCGCGGCGGGTCGGGCCCTAGTGCCGTACCCGCGAACGCTCACGGTGTCGGTCAGGCTGCTCGGGTGTCATATTGTCCCGCGGTGTCGCCCACAGAAACACCCTCCTGATGATGGAATCGGGGCTGCGGGAACCTGCATCGAGGATCGTGACGACGCTACTGGCTTCAAGCCCGACCACCCGTTCACGCCCGCGAACTTTCCGCATCACCTGTCCGACTCGTCTCCGGAGGCTCTTCCCTCGGGATTCCAGCCTCGCCGGACAGGCTGCCGACGGAGGGCCTTTGGTTTCTTGACGTTTGTGGCCCGCGATGGCACGCGGCTTCGGCGGCATCCTCGTCGGCGACGCTGGCGTCCACGGCGGCCCGGGCGGCAGACCTACCCTGGACCCACCCGCCCGCCGCCTCCAACGCCTCACCGCCACAATCCGCTGACCCAGCGACCGCCACTGCGTCTGACAAACGGCTTGATCATCCGTCGGAAAATCGACAGAAGTGGACGCCGGGCGGGCCGCCCCTGTGGGTGGCGCTCCGTACGCGATCGCGTCGCCTGGCCGGCTGCCCTGCTGGCCGTGGCGGTGTCCCTGTTTCTGGCGGCCCAGGTGGTGGAGGTGGACGCGTCCGTGATCGCCTGGCTTGCCGCCGCGCTTCCGGCGCTCGGCTTCCTGACGATGGTGAAGATCGCTGTCGGCCGCGCCGAAGTCCGCCCCCAGCCGGCCGCAACGCCCGGCGGTGCGGAACCGAGCTAGGACCGCCGCTGACTTGACACGCCGGTCCCGGACACCAGAGCGCCGGTCCCCGGCCCGCCGCTGCGAGCGTCCGCGGGCACTGCCGCGGTCCGGGATGTCTCCACCACGGTCCCCGCCGCGGCGGACCAAGAC
>NZ_JBSGJR010000314.1:0-7829 GCF_053605645.1 Micromonospora sp. NPDC003776 | reverse complement strand
GCCGACCGGCTGGTCGTGCTCGACGGCGCGCCGGCCGGTCGGCGGTACGGCCGCAGCGGGCCGCCGCGAGCGCGGCCGGCAGCGGCTGCTGGAGCTGGACGAGCACCGCCCGGGCGGCCCGCATTACCGGCTCGGCGGCGGCCACGTCCGCCTCGCTCAGCAGGGTCGCCGCCGGGATGTCCTCCAGGTAGCGCCAGCGCGCCCCGGTGTCCACCACGTCGACGATCAGCGCGCTGGCCGTGTCCGGCCGGCGCACCACCGGGGCGACGTCGATGCCGTCGCTGCGCGCCCGGCCCAGCAGCCGGTCGCCGACCTCGTCCTCGCCCACCACGCCGAGCAGGCCGACCCGGGCGCCGAGCTGGGCCAGCCCGACCGCCTGGTTGGCGCCCTTGCCGCCGAGCAGTTCGCGGCGGCAGCGCACCGGGGCAGTCGCGGACGGGCCGGGAACCTCGTCGACCTGCAGGACGAGGTCCCGAGCCACCTGCCCGACGACGATCGCGTCCAGTCCCGCCATGTCCGGCTGATACCCGGGCCACCGCCGGTCACGCCCGGCGGCTCAGCCCCGCAGGACGGCGAACATGTAGCAGCCGTACACCACGTTGCGGCTGTGCAGGCGCTCCACCGCCGGGTCGGCGAACAGGTCGGCCACGACCGCCTCCGGGTCATGGCCGTCGTGCAGCCGGCCGCCCACGATCCGGCCCTGCCGGTCGTACGCGCGCAGCACCTGCGGCCGTCCCCGCCAGTCGGCCGGGTACCCGGTGGACGCCGGCGCGGCGGGGCAGTCCGTGTCGTGCGCGAAGATCGGCCCGAGCTCCCGGTACGGCCCGTCGGGCAGCGGTGGGGCGTACCCGAAGAGCAGCAGCCGCTCCCCCGGGTGGGCGTCGCGGAGGCAGCAGCGCAGCGGCTCGCCGCCCTCGGCGGTGGTCCGTTCCACCGGTCGCCCGCCCGCGTCGAGGCCGGTACGCCGCACCTCGGCCAGCGCCTCGGCCGGGAGCGGCTGGATCAGGTACCCGGTGCGTGCCGTCGTCATGCCCCCAGCCTGGCCGGGGCGGCCCGCGGATGCTGGCGGCAATCGGACGTCGCGCCCCCACTGCGCTCGACTTTCCGACATTCCGCATTTAACGCCCTGAAGTGGGTAGACCCCGTCGAAGCCGGTCGGGACGGGCTGCCCGCCACCCTCGGGCAGCCCGTCCCCGATCACCGCCGGGAGACCGGGATCTGGAGTTCCGTCACGCCCTCCTCCGGCTTCTCCGGGCAGTAATCGAGGTAAACCTCGCGGGCGTACCCCTCGGCCCGCCAGCCGTTCTCCTCGATCCACCGGGCGAGCACCGCCATGCTGGCCTCGACCTCGTCCATCGACCCGTGGTGCACGATCGTCGCGGCGGTGGTCACCGCCGGCAGGTCGACGACGGCGACGTCCGCGGCGGTGGACGGGTCGACGGCGACCGTCACCCCGGCATGCACCACCACCGCCTCCCCGTCGCCGGCCGGTTCGTACCAGGCGATGCCCGGCCCGGTCGGGCGGACGCGGGCCTCGTCGAGCCGGCGGAACAGTTCGGGATAGAGCGGCTGGATCACCGGACCGATGTCCGGCGTCTCGTAGCTCGGCGCCACCGCGGTCAGCTCCGCGATCCGCACCGTAGGGATCTCCTTGAGCACGACGTCCTTCGTGGTCATCCGACCCTCCGTTTCGAGCATCCGGAGTCTCGCCTCGATCCCGGCCAACCGGACGGTGTCCGCGGCGATCTGCGCGGTGAGCTGGGCGCGGCGCAGCCGCAGCATCCCGCGCAGCTCGGCCGGGTCGAGCCGGTCGTCGAGGACGGCCCGAACCTGGTCCAGGGTGAGCCCCAGGCCCTTCAGGGCGATCACCCGGTTGAGCCGGCCCAGTTGCTCTGCGCGGTAGTAGCGGTAACCGGTGTGCGGGTCCACGACGGCCGGTGGAAGCAGGCCGATGCCGTCGTAGTGGCGCAGCATCCGGACCGATACCCGGCCGAGTACGGCGAATTCTCCGATGGTGAACATGGCCCCCTCACGCTCGTCCCTGACACGGTGTCAGAGTCAAGCCCGCGGCGGGCGACCAGCGTTTCGGCGATCATGTCGGTCGGCGATTCAGCCGGCGACCGTCCCGTCGGCTCCGCGGCTCCGGATGCCGACCAGCACCATGTCCAGCATCCGCTCGAACTCGGCCTCGCTGCCGAAGCCGGCCAGCAGCGGCGCCAGGGCGGCCAACGCGGGATAGGCGTCCGCGTCGACGTCGTCCATGCTGGTGGCGCCGTCTTCGGGAGCGGGGCGCACGGTGGCGAGCAGGTAACCGTTGAGGAAGCCGAAGAGCGCCAGGGGGGCGTCGGCCGCCACCCGGTCGGGCAGTCCGTCGCGCAACATCGCCGCGATCAGGGTCTCGACTGCGGCCAGGGCCACCGGCGATCGTTGGGCCCGCGTGGCCAGCAACGGGAGCACGCGGGGGTGCCGCAGGGCCATGTTCCGGTAGACGTGGGCCACCCGCCATGCGATGTCGTCCCACGGACCATCCGGGTCGATGGCGTCGGGCGCCGTCTCCGTGAGGACGGCTTCGGACACGGCGTCCAGCAGCGCGGCCTTGCCCTTGATGTGGTGATAGATCGACATCGGGTCGACGGCCAGCTCGGTGGCCAGCCGGCGGACCCCGAACGCCTCCAGGCCGTGCCGGTCCACCAGATCCACCGCGGCCGCGGTGATGCGTTCGCGGGTCAGCCCGGCCGGTGTCCCCGGGGTGCGTCTGGTCACGGCACTCCTTTTTCCCTCGTGCAAAACCTACACCGCAGGGTCTATCCTCGAGGCGTAATCTACAGCGTAGGAATGAGGGCAGGGTGATGACGACGGTGGCCAGGATCCCGGGTGACCGGACCACGTTCGCGACGATCGGGGCCGGGGCGCTGCTCACGCTGGTCGCCGCCGTTTTCCCGTTCGTCGACCGGGCGACCACGACCGTCCTGGCGGACCACATCCGGGCGGGATATCCGACCTACGGTCCGGCGGAGATCAACGCCGCCGCCACCGCGTACCTGGCGATCCTGTCGGTGGTGGGGGTGCTGGGGCTGCTGGGCTGGCTCGGCACGGCCTGGGCGGCCCGCGCCGGCAGAGGCTGGACCGGCTGGTTGGCGACCGGCCTGTTCCTGGCGGCGGTGGGCACGTCGCTTGCGGCGCTGACCGTCCAGGACACCTCCGGGGACGTCGGTCTCGCGCCGTTGCTGGGGTGGCTGCAGGTCCTTCCGTGCATCCCCGGACTGGCGGCGGTCGTGTTGCTGTGGCGACGGACGTCCTGACCCGGGTCCGCCCGCGTCGATGAGCCGAGGACGCGGACCGACGACCCACGGCGTTCAGCCGGGCAGCGGCGCCCCGTCCCCGCCCCGGGTCCGACGCGGATTGACCAGCCGCCGGACCATCGGCGCGGCGTTCCACCGGGCCGCACCGACCAGGTCGCGGGCGTGCTCCAGCACCGTGTAGTCGGGCCGGGCCAGGCCCTCGGCGATGGCCCGGTCCAGGTCGTTGCCGCAGCGGCTGAGCACGCTGTCGAAGTCGCGGCGGACGGGTTCGAGCAGGTGGTAGCCGAAGGAACGGTGCAACCGGGCGAAGAGCGGCTTGTAGAGCCGGGCCCGCTCGTGCAGCCCGGACGAGTACGACATCGGGTTCTTCGGCCGCCGACGGATGTAGTCCGGGAGCAGGTCGGCGAAGGCCCGGCGCACGATCCACTTCTCCTGGCCGTCGCGGAGCTTCAGGTCGAGCGGGAGCCGCATCGCCAACTCCACCACGCTCAGATCGAGGAAGGGCAACCGCGCCTCCACGCCGTGCCCCATGCTGGCCCGGTCCACCCGCTGCAACTCCGTCCGGCACAGGTTGCGGATCTTGTGGAGGAAGAGCCGCCGGGACCGTTCCGGGCCGACCCGGTGGTACATCGGATAGCCGCCGAACAGCTCGTCCGAGCCGTCGCCGGTGAGCACCACCTTGACCCCCAGCTCCCGCAGCCGGCGGAAGATCGGCACGGTGACCACCGCGTTGATGATGTCCCCGTACTCGGTCAGCTCGGAGACCCGGATCGCCTCCCGGACGTCGGCCAGCCGGATGTCCCGCGGGCGCAGCTCGATCACCTCGTGCGGCACGCCCAGGTCGGCGGCGAGCCGCCGGGCGTACGCGACGTCCGGGCTCTCCGGTACCCCGACGGTGACCGCCACGCAGTCCGGGTGCAGCTGCCGGGCGTGCAGCAGCGCGAGCGAGCTGTCCAGTCCGCCGGAGAGGACCACCCCGACGGTCAGGTCGGTGTCCAGCCGGACCCGGATGCTGTCGGTCAGCGCGGCGCGGACCAGGGCGGCGGCCTCGTCCGGGTCGTCGATCACCGGCGCCCCGGCGCCGAGGCCGAACAGGTCCAGGTACGGGCGCAGCCGGACCGGCCCATCCGGCTCGGCCCAGCCGTGGTGCCCGGGGGGCACCTCACGGATCGGCGCGTTGTGCCCGACCAGCGCCTTGATCTCGGAGGCCAGGTTCAGGCAACCCGGCCCACGCGACCAGTAGAGCGGCTTCACGCCGAGCGGGTCGCGGGCCAGGTACGCCCGGCCGGTGGCCCGTTCCACCACGACGAAGGCGTACTCCCCGCGCAGCCGGCGCACCGCCTCCTCGCCCCATTGCCGGAACGCGGCGAGGACCACCTCGGTGTCGCCGGCGCTGCGGAAGGCGTAGCCGAGCCGGGTCAGTTCGGCGCGCAGCTCGTGCTGGTTGAAGATCTCGCCGTTGTAGCAGAGCACGTGCCGCTCGTCGGGCGACACCCAGGGCTGCACGGCCCGCTCCCGGTCCACGATCCGCAGCCGGCGCACGCCGGCGAGCAGGCCGTTCTCCTGCCGGGTCTCGGTCACCTCACCACGCGGGGCGAGGACGGCGAGCATCCGACGGAAGGTGGCCGGGTCCGCCTCGGGGCCGACGCTCAGGGCTATCCCGCACATTGCCGCTCACATCCCCATCTCGGCCTCGTACGCCCGGCGGAAGCGGCGGCGGGCGGCGGGCGCGAGGCAGAGGTGCCAGGCCTGACCCTCGTCCACCACGTTGACCTCGCCGGCCTCCTGCCGCGCCAGCAGCAGCTCGGCCAGGGTGTCCCGGACGCCGAAGCGGCGGAACCAGGCCATCTCCACGTCCGCCGCCCAGCCGAGGCAGTGTCCGCTGGGCACCATGGCGGCGTACCCGAGGCGGCGCAGCCGGTACTGGTGCTCGGCGCTGCGGGCCAGGCTGGTGACCCAGAGTGGCGGGGTGCCCGGCGGAGTGGCCAGGGCGAACGCGCGGGCGATGTCGTTGAGCAGGGCCACCACCTCGCGCCGGGCCCGGCGGAACATCAGCCCGGCGGTCTGCGGGGTGGCACCGGGCAGCAGCCGCCGCCGGACCGCCCGCAGGCCCCGCCCGACCAGCGTCGCGGGCTGCTCCTGGTAGCGGAAGGCGAGCAGTCCCCGGCGGCGCAGCCATTCCAGGTCGACCAGGTCGGTGCTGGTGTTGACCTGGCCGTCGGTCAGGAAGACCGGGTCGTCCCCCCACCACATCACGTCGATCCGGGAGAGCAGGTAGATCCGGACCAGCGCGGTGAGGTCGTGCGCCGAGCTGCGGGTGTTGGGCTGGTAGCGGGCCATCTCCAGCAGCAGGGTCTCCCGGGCGCCGACGAGCCCCTGCGGGGTGGCCGCGAGGACCCTGGCGATGGCCGGCTCCCGCAGCCGCTGGTCCAGCAGCACCTGCCGGGCGGTGGTCGACGGGGCGTCGGCGAGGGCGCCCACCTCGATCAGCAGTTCCGCCACCGCGGTCCGGTACGCGGCCAGGTCGGGCGGGTTCGGCGCGGGCCGGCGGTCGATGGTCGGCGGCCGCCGGCGGGTGGGGGCGGTGGACGCGACGGCGGGCCCGGGCTGCGGGCCGGGGCTTCGGCTGGGCACTCGCATGGTCGGGTCCCCTCTCCGGGCAGGACACGGCGTGATGAAACCTGAAACACACCGTAATCACCGAGACCGGTAGATCCCCGAACAATCTTCCCATCTCCCTCTAAGGAGCATCTTCAGGCACGGACAGCGCCTGCACCCACCCGTACGCCGGTGCCGCGGGCAGGCCGGCGTCCCGCCCGGCGCGGACCGCGTCGGCGACGTGCAGCGCCGCCCCGAGGGCGGCCCGGAACAGCAGGGAGCCGGTACTGACCCGGGCCACGCCGAGGCGGCCCAGCGCGGCCAGGTCCGGTCCACCGGGCCGGTACAGCACGTTGAGCGGCCGACCGGCCTCGGCGACTAGCCGGCCGACCAGGTCGTCCGGCGCGGCGGGCACGAAGCAGCCGTCGGCGCCCGCCGCCCGCCAGGCGCGCATCCGGTGCAGGGCCTCGTCGAGGGGCGCCGGTACGGCCAGCCACCAGGCGTCGGTGCGGGCGTTCACGAAGAGCCCCGGCACGGCCGCCTTCACCGCGGCGATCTTGGCGGTCGCCAGGTCCACCGGGGCGAGCGTGCCGTCCGGGCGGCCGTCCTCCAGGTTCACCCCCACGACGCCGAGCGCCGCCAGCTCGGCGGCGTAGTCGGCCACCGCCGCCGGGTCGTCCGCGAAGCCGTCCTCGATGTCCACGGTGAGCAGCACCGGCAGGCCGCGCAGCCGCCGGACGAGATCGAGGGTGTCGGCCCGGGTGGCACCCACTCCGTCCGGCTTTCCCCCGGCCGCCGCCACCCCGAGGCTGGTGGTGCCGATCGCCGGATGGCCCCGGGCCACCAGGGCGGCGGCGGACGCGTGGTCCCAGGCGTTCGGCAGCAGCAACGGTCGGCCCGGCCGGTGCAGGTCGCGGAAGGCGGCGGCGCGGTCGTTCATCGGACGGTCACCTCGAGGCTGGTCGGGATCCGCAGGGTGGGCTGCGGCTGGTAGCGCACCGGTCGGTCGAGCCCGGCGCAGCGGCGGCGGAGCACGTCCACCACCCCGGCGGCCAGGGCGAGGGCGTGCCGCTCCCCCGGGCACCCCCGGGGCCCGGCGCCGAAGGTCAGCGCCCCATCCGTCCGACCGGGCAGGAACCGGTCCGGCTCGGCGTAACGGACCGGGTCGCGGTTGGCCGCGTCGAACCGCAGCAGCAGCGGGGCGTCCGGGGCGATCTCCCGGCCGGCCAGGTGCAGCGCGGCGGTGGTCACCCGGCGGGTGGCCCGGACCGGCGGGTCGAGCCGCAGCACCTCGGCCAGCAGGGCCTCGGTGGAGACCTCCGCCGGCACCGCCGGGGCGTACCGGACGGCCCCGCCGATCAGGCCCGCGGTGGCGTCACAGGCCTGCACCAGCAGCCCGATCCGGTTCGCGGCGACCTCGGGCGCGGCCGGCGGGGACAGGGCCAGCAGCGCGGCCACCGCCCGGTCCGCGCGCGCCACCGCCGCCGGGTCGGCACCCGGGTGGTAGGCCGCGGCCACCGCCGGCACCGCCGCCCCGGCCGCCGCCGGATCGGCCTGGCCGATCCGCGCCGCCAGCACCTCCAGCGGTACGCGCCGGGCAAGCCCGGCCATCACGTCGATCCGGCGCCGCGTCGCCACCGCGTCGAGCGTCTGCTCGGTGCGGCGGGCCGCTGCCCCGCGCAGGTCATCCGGGTCGAGTTCGGCCAACGCGGCGACGCCGACCGCCCGGCGGGCGGGGTGGCGGTCCGGCGCGCTGAACCGGCTGACCGCCCCGCGCAGCCAGGCGAGGGTGCCCACCGGCCCGCCGGACGCGACCGGCACCACGCACCGCGGGTCGGTCAGCACCGTCACCACGTCCGCGTACCGGGTGACCACCCAGCCGTCGTCGGCATCGGGCATGGGCTCCGCGCAGGCCGGCGTGCCGGCCGG
>NZ_JBSGJR010000313.1:0-7844 GCF_053605645.1 Micromonospora sp. NPDC003776 | reverse complement strand
GTCCCCCCCCCCCGCCCTAGGGGGTGGGAGGGGCCCCGCCCCCCCCCCCCCCCCACCGGCGCCCCCCGGGCCCCCCCCCCCCGCCCGGGGCGGGGGGGGGGGCGGCGGCCCCTCCCCGCACAGGGCAATCCCAGACAGGAACTCGGCATGACGTTGAGCGAGAGCGCGGCGGCGCCGGGCGGCGAGGTGGTGCTGGAGGCCGTCGGCCTGACCAAGCACTTCCCCGTCCGCAGGCGGCTGCGCCACCTCTTCACCCGGACGCCGGCGGTCGTGCACGCCGTCGACGACGTGTCGTTCGCGCTGCGCCGGGGCCAGGTGACCGCGCTGGTCGGGGAATCCGGCTCCGGCAAGTCCACCGTGGCCCGGCTGCTGACCCAGCTCTACCCGCGCACCGCCGGCGACGTCCGCCTGCACGGCCGGTCCACCCGGGTGCGCGGCGGCCGGGCGTTCCGGGCCTATGTACGGCGGGTCCAGCTGATCCTGCAGGACCCGTTCGCGTCGTTGAACCCGGTGCACACCGTCCGATACCACCTCACCCGATCGCTGCGGATCCACGGCAACGCGGGCCGGACCGCCGAGGACCTGGACCGGGCCCTCGCCGACCTGCTCACCCGGGTCCGCCTCACCCCGCCCGAACGCTTCCTGGACGTGTTCCCGCACGAGCTCTCCGGCGGGCAGCGGCAGCGCGTCGCCATCGCCCGGGCGCTCGGCGCGAACCCGGAGGTGCTCCTCGCCGACGAGCCGGTGTCTATGCTCGACGTCTCGATCCGCCTCGGCGTGCTCAACCTGCTCCAGGACCTCAAGCAGCGGCTCCACCTCGCCATCCTCTACATCACGCACGACATCGCCTCAGCCCGCTACTTCGCCGACGAGACGATCGTCATGTACGCCGGGCGCATGGTCGAGGGCGGCGACAGCGAGACCGTCACCCAGCAGCCGGCCCACCCGTACACCCGGCTGCTCATCGAGTCGGCGCCCGACCCGGACCGGATCACCGGCGACGGCGGCGACGAGCCGGCCGGGAGGGACCGCGGCCAGGGCGAGCCGCCGAGCCTGATCCGCCCGCCCGCCGGCTGCCGGTTCCACCCGCGCTGCCCGCACGCCATGCCCCGCTGCACCACGGAGCTGCCGCCCCGGCTGACCATCGCCGACCGGCCGGGCCACTGGGCGGCCTGCTGGCTCTACGACCCGGCCACCGTCGCCGCCGGCGCGCCCGGCTCCGCCGTTCCCGACGCCGACCCGACCGTGCCGCCACCGCCGGCCGCGCAGGAAGGCGCCGCCACCCTGGGTGAGGCACGATGAGATTCCTCCTGCAGCGCACGGTCTTCTACCTGTTCACCGCGTGGGCGGCGATCACGCTGAACTTCTTCATCCCGCGGCTGGTGCCGGGTGACCCGGTCCAGTCCCTGATCTCGCGCAACCAGGGCCGGATCAGCGCCGACGCGATCCAGTCGTTGCGGGTGCTGTTCGGGCTGGACCGGAACGAGAACGTCTGGCAGCAGTACCTCGACTACTGGGGGCAGCTCTTCCACGGTGACCTCGGGCTATCGTTCACCTTCTTCCCGACGCCGGTGTCCACGGTGATCGGCGACAGCCTGCCGTGGACGGTGTGCCTGGTGGGCATCACCACGATCGTCAGCTTCCTGCTCGGCACCGCGCTCGGCGTCGGCGCCGGCTGGCGGCGCGGCTCGTGGGTCGACGGGCTGCTGCCGGCCACCACGTTCCTCTCCTCGATCCCGTATTTCTGGCTGGGTCTGGTCGCCATCGCCGTGTTCACCGGCCCGGGGAGCTTCTTCCCGTCCTCCGGCGGCTACGAGCCGGGCCTGGTGCCGGCCTTCGACCAGTACTTCATCCCGAGCGCGATCCAGCACAGCGTGCTGCCCGCCGCCACCATCCTGGTCTCCTCGATGAGCGGCTGGATCCTCAGCATGCGCAACATGATGGTCACCGTCTCCTCGGAGGACTACATCACGGTCGCCCACGCCAAGGGCCTGCCGGAGCGCCGGGTCGCCCTCAGCTACGCCGCTCGCAACGCGCTGCTGCCCAACGTCTCGGGCTTCGCCCTGTCGCTCGGGTTCATCGTCGGCGGCACGCTCCTGGTGGAGATCGTCTTCTCCTATCCGGGGCTGGGCTACCAGCTCTTCCAGGCGGTCGGTTACAAGGACTACCCGCTGATGCAGGGGATCTTCCTGATCATCACGATCTCCGTGCTGGTGGCGAACCTGCTCGCCGACGTCGCGTACCTGCTTCTCGACCCGCGCACCCGAAAGAGCTGACCGATGGCAATCTCCCCGTCGAGCATCGAACAGGTCATCCCCGGCCAGGGGGCGATGGCCCAGCCGTCCGCGACGCCGGGACGGGCGAAGCGGCGCCGGTTCCGGTTCCTGGCCAACGCCAAGGCGGCGACCGGCCTGCTGATTCTGGCCACCTACTGCCTCTTCGCGGTGATCGGGCCGTGGGTGGCACCGTACGACCCGGACGCCCGCAGCGGCGACGTGCTGCAGGCACCCTCGGCCCGGCACTGGTTCGGCACCACGCACCTCGGTCAGGACATCTTCAGCCAGATCCTGGTCGGCGCCCGCAGCGTGATGGTGGTGGGCCTGGTCGCCGGGGTGCTGGCGACGATCCTGTCCATCCTCATCGGCGTGACGGCCGGCTACCTCGGCGGAGCCGCCGACGAGGGGCTGTCCGCCCTGTCCAATGTGTTCCTGGTCATCCCCGCGCTGCCGCTGATCATCATCGTCACGTCGATCGTCGAGCAGGCCAGCGACACGCTGGTCGCGCTCATCATCGGCCTCACCTCGTGGGCGTGGGGCGCCCGCGTGCTGCGCGCGCAGACGCTGTCGCTGCGGCGCCGGGACTACGTCGAGGCGGCGCGGGCCACCGGCGAGCGGACCGGGCGGATCATCCTGTTCGAGATCCTGCCCAACCTGACCGCGATCATCGCGTCCGGCTTCGTCGGCACGGTCATCTTCGCGGTCATGTCGGAGATCACCCTGGCCTTCATCGGCATCTCGTCGGTCTCGTCCTGGAACTGGGGCACCATCCTGTTCTGGGCGCAGGGCCAGCAGGCCCTCGCCCAGGGCGCCTGGTGGTGGTTCGTCCCGGCGGGGCTGGCCATCGCGCTGCTCGGCACCGCCCTCGCATTGATCAACTTCGGCATCGACGAGTTCGTCAGCCCACGGCTGCGCAGCAGCGGCCGGACCCGGATCCGCACCGCCGACGGGCGCACCGCCCGGATGCGGGTGGGCTTCACCCCCGTGCTGGCCCCGGCCCGTCGGGTGCCGGCGCCGCGAACGAACGGAGTCACCGAATGACGGATCCGGTGCTGGAGATCCGGGGCCTGCGCGTCGACTACGGCCTCGGCGACGCGGCGGTGCACGCGGTGCGCGACGTCGACCTGACCCTGCACCGGGGCGAGGTGCTGGGCCTGGCCGGGGAGAGCGGCAGCGGCAAGTCCACCCTGGCGTACGGGCTGACCCGGCTGCTGCCCCCGCCCGGCGTGGTCAGCGGCGGCCAGGTCGTCTACCACCCGGTGGACGGGCCACCGGTGGACGTGCTGGCGCTGACTCCGGCGCAGCTGCGGGCGTTCCGCTGGGCGGAGACCTCGATCGTGTTCCAGGGGGCGATGAACTCGCTCAACCCGGTGCACCGGATCTCCACCCAGCTGCTCGACGTGATCAAGGCGCACGAACCGCGGAGCACGGCGGCGGCGCGGCGGGAGCGGGCGGGCGAGCTGCTGCGGCTGGTCGGCATCTCCGCCGACCGGCTGGACAGCTACCCGCACCAGCTCTCCGGCGGGATGCGGCAACGCGTCATGATCGCCATGGCGCTGGCGCTGGAACCGCAGGTCGTCATCATGGACGAGCCGACCACCGCGCTCGACGTGGTGATGCAGCGGCAGATCCTCGGCCAGCTCGCCGAGCTGCGCGAGCGGCTGGGCTTCGCGGTGCTGTTCATCACCCACGACCTGTCGCTCCTGGTCGAGTTCTCCGACCGGATCGCGATCATGTACGGCGGCCGGATCGTCGAGGAGGCGGCCGCCGGGCAGCTGTACCGGGGGGCGCTGCATCCGTACACCGACGGGCTGCTGCACTCCTTCCCGGCGCTGCGTGGCCCGCGCCGCGAGCTGACCGGCATCCCCGGGTCCCCGCCGGACCTGCGGGCCATGCCCGACGGCTGCGCATTCCACCCGCGCTGTCCGAAAGCGTTCGACCCGTGCGACAAGAAGCTGCCCCCGCTCGGCCCACCGGGCGACGGGGATCCGCGGCGGAGCGTCGCCTGCTGGCTGCATCCGGCCGCCACGCCCCTGTCCCGCTGACCACCACCGCCGACCGACCACCCGCACGACTCGCGAGGAGAACCATGGACACCGACCTCAGCGGCCCGAGCCTCGGCCAGGCCGACCCGATCGACAGCCTGCCGCCGACCTTCCGGTGGGGGGTGGCGACCTCGTCGTACCAGATCGAGGGTGCGGTGGCCGAGGACGGCCGCACGCCGTCCATCTGGGACACCTTCTGCCGCGTCCCCGGAGCGGTGGCGAACGGCGACAACGGTGACGTGGCCTGCGACCACTACCACCGGATGCCGCAGGACGTCGCGCTCATCGCCGACCTGGGCCTGGACACGTACCGGTTCTCGGTGGCCTGGCCGCGGGTGCAGCCGGGCGGGCGCGGCCCGGCGAACCCGGCCGGGATCGGCTTCTACGACCGGCTGGTCGACGAGCTGCTCGGCCGGGGTGTGGACCCGTGGGTCACGCTCTACCACTGGGACCTGCCGCAGGAGCTGGAGGACGCGGGCGGCTGGCCGAACCGGGACACCGCGTACCGGTTCGCCGACTACGCCGAGCTGGTCTTCGCCGCGCTGGGCGACCGGGTGAAGACCTGGACCACGCTGAACGAGCCGTGGTGCTCGGCGATGCTCGGCTACGCGTACGGCCTGCACGCGCCGGGGCGGCGGAACCTGGGCGACGGCATCGCCGCCGTGCACCACCTGCTGCTCGGCCACGGGCTAGCGGCGCAGCGGCTGCGCGCGGCGGCGGGGACGCCGATCGAGCTGGGCATCACCCTCAACCTGGCGCCGGCGGACCCGGCCACCGACTCGCCGGCCGACCGGGACGCCGCCCGGGCCGCCGACGGCCTGGCCAACCGGATCTACCTGGACCCGCTGGTGCACGGCCGGTACCCCGAGGACGTGGTCGCCGACCTGGCCGCCGAGGGGGTCCACATCCCGGTGCAGGACGGCGACCTGGCGGTCATCGCCACCCCGATCGACGTGCTCGGCGTGAACTACTACTTCGGGCAGCTGCACTCCGGGGTGGACGAGCAGGGCCGGGAGCGGGACGAGCAGGGCCGGCCGGTGCGCCGGGTGGTGCCGCGGGACCTGCCGCGCACCGCGATGGACTGGGAGATCGTGCCGGAGTCCTTCACCGACCTGCTGGTCCGGCTGCACCGGGACTACCCGGGCCTGCCGCTGGTGATCACTGAGAACGGCGCGGCCTTCGCGGACCGGCCGGACGCGGACGGGTACGTCGCCGACGACGACCGGGTGGCGTACCTGGCCGAGCACCTGCGGGCGGTGGCCCGGGCCCGACAGGCCGGCGCCGACGTGCGCGGCTACTTCGCCTGGTCGCTGCTGGACAACTTCGAGTGGGCGTACGGCTACGACAAGCGGTTCGGCATCGTGCGGGTGGACTACGACACCCAGCGGCGCACGCTCAAGCGCAGCGCGCACTGGTACCGGGACACCGTCCGGCGGGTGCGCGGGGAGCGCTGATCCCACTCGGGGACGGCCGCGCGGGCGGATGCCCGGGCGGCCGTCCCGCCGCGCCGCCGCGCCCCGCTGGGGCGCTTTTTTCATGTCTTGACATAAGCAGGTGCGAGCGGTTTTCTCATTCGCGGATGTCGATTTTGCGAAGGGAGCATCCGTGTCCCCCACCACCGCCCCCCGGCTCGCCGGCCGGGCCGCCCTGGCCCTCTGCCTGGCCGCCGGCACCATCGCCCTGTCCCCGCCCCCGGCCGCGCAGGCCGCCGGCGAGACCGTCAACGTCTGGCTCACCACCACCTCCGACGCCGGCGGCCGCACCGTCACCCGGGGCCTGCAACAGCAGAGCCCGCTGAGCTTCGCCGCGTCCAGCGCCGCGGCCACGCACACCGTCACGGTCGACGAGAACACCCGCTACCAGCAGTTCGAGGGCGCCGGCGCGTCCATCACCGACACCACCGCGTACCTGCTGCGCGGCGGGCCGGTCAGCGCGGCCACCCGGGACGAGGTGATGCGGAGGCTGTTCAGCCCCACCGACGGCATCGGCCTGTCGTACCTGCGCAACCCGGTCGGCGCGTCGGATCTGTCCCGCCCCGGCAATGTCTCCCTCGACGACACCTGCTGCGACCTCAACGACTTCGGCGCCAACGGCTACGACACCAACGTGGAGCTGCTGACCGCGCAGGCCAAGCAGCTCAACCCCGGACTGCGGGTGATGGTGGTGCCGTGGAGCGCGCCCGGCTGGATGAAGGACAACGGCCGGATGGACCAGATGGGCTGGCTCAAGTGGGAGTACTACGCCACCTACGCCCAGTACTTCGTGAAGACCATCCAGGCGTACGCCGCCCGGGGCGTGAAGGTCGACTACGTCTCGCTGCAGAACGAGCCGAACTGCTGCCAGGCGAGCAACCCCACGGCGATGGACTACCCGGGGATGAACTGGAACTCCTCGGGGCTGGTCGAGCTGACCAAGAACTTCGTCTACCCGGCGTTCCGCAGCGCGGGCATCACCACCAAGGTCCTGGTGCACGACTGGAACTACGGCGACTACGGCACCATCGGCTCGGGGCTGCTGGCCGACAGCGCGGTCCGCACCGACCCGCTCTTCGGCGGGATCGCCTGGCACGGCTACTGGGGTGACCCGGCGGTCGGCAGCCAGGTGCACGACCAGTACCCGGCGGTGCCGCAGTTCAGCACCGAGCACTCGGGCGGCACCTGGATCGGCAACCAGCACAACGAGGACATGGTCGACATCGTGAACTACGCCCGGAACTGGAGCCGGAGCGTGGTGAAGTGGAGCCTCGCGGTCAACCAGAACATGGGCCCGCACAACGGCGGCTGCGGCACCTGCACCGGCCTGATCACCGTGCACGAGGGCGACTCCCGCGCCGGGCAGGTCGACTACACGATCGAGTACTACACCACCGGCCACCTGACCAAGTTCGTCAAGCCCGGGGCGTACCGGATCGACTCCACCGCCAACGCGACCCTGCAGAACGTCGCGTACCGCAACCCGGACGGCGCCAAGGCGCTGATCGCGCACAACGGCGGCACCTCGGCGCAGTCGGTGAAGGTGGTGTGGGGCGGGCAGTCCTTCACCTACACCCTGCCGGCTCGCACCACCGCCACCTTCACCTGGTCCGGCACCCAGTCCGGCGGCGGCACGCCGACCGGCCTGGTCACCGGCATCGGTGGCAAGTGCCTCGACGTCACCGACAACGCCACCGCCGACGGCACGCCGATCCAGATCTGGACCTGCTTCGGCGGCCCCAACCAGCAGTGGACCCGGGCCGCCGACGGCACCCTCCGGTCGCTGGGCAAGTGCCTCGACGTCGCCGGCGGCGGCACCGCCGACGGCACCAAGGTGCAGCTGTGGACCTGCAACGGCACCGCCGCCCAGCAGTGGGTCTGGACGGCCGGGCGGGACCTGGTGAACCCGCACGCCGACAAGTGCCTCGACGTCACCGGCAACACCTCGGCCGACGGCACGAAGACGCAGATCTGGAGCTGCACCGGCGGCGCCAACCAGAAGTGGACGCTGCCGTCCTGACCCGGCGCCGGGCCGGCGACGCGTCGCCGGC
>NZ_JBSGJR010000312.1:0-7871 GCF_053605645.1 Micromonospora sp. NPDC003776 | reverse complement strand
CTGACCGGTGGCCGGGGGTGACGCACCCGACCGGGTACGCCACCCCCGAGCGCCGGCTCAACCCACGGTCACCGGCGCATCCCAGTCGATGACGTACCGCTGCTCGGGGCCGACCGTCCTCTCCGGGTTCATGGCGGCCTTGATGAACAGCGGCATCAGCACCGGCATGATCGCCCGGGCCACCGCTCCCGGGGCCTTCGCGTGGTTGATCCGGGCCGCCCGCGCCGCCACCTTCTCCACCCGCTCGCGCCGCAGCCGCTCGTACGCCGCGAAGGCGGCCGGGACGTCGGGCAGGTCGCGCAGGCAGCGGGCCAGCTGCACGGCGCTCTCGATGGCCAGGGACGCCCCCTGACCCGAACTGTTCGAGGGGGCGTGCGCCGCGTCGCCGACCAGCACCATCCGCCCCCGGTGCCAGTGCGGGACCGGCGGCATGATGTGCAGTGAGCCCACCACCTGCAACTCCTCCGCGCTGCTGGTGCGCATCAGGTCCCCGCCCGGGTCGTCGTCGCCGTATGCCGCCCGCAGCCGCTCCAGCCACTCGCCCGGCGGTACGGCCCGGGCCTCGGTGAGGCGCAACGGCCGTTGCTGCGGCAGGTTGACCCCCCACCGGGTGCCGCCACCCGGCTCGGGCCAGTAGAGGTAGTAGCCGCCCCGGCCGAACGCGAAGGTCATCGTGCCGGGCGTCGCCGGCACCTCGTGCCGGGCCACCGCCTCGAAGCCGAGCAGCCCGGTGAACCGCGGCCCCGGCGCGTGCGGGTCGATCAGCGTACGCACCGTGGAGTGGATGCCGTCCGCGCCGATCAGCACGTCTGCGGTGGCGGTGCTGCCGTCGGCGAAGGTGGCGGTCACCCCGCCGGCCGTCTCCCGTACGCCGACCAGCCGCCTGCCGTGGGTGATGGGCACGCCCTCGGCCACGGCCCGGTCGTGCAGCACCCGGTGCAGCGCGGCGCGGTGCACCACCCGCAGCGGCGGCACCCCGGCCAGGGCGGGCAGCGGGACGTGCCGGCGGCCCATGGCCAGCGCCTGCCGGTCGATCGGGGTGGCGATGGCGGTGACCGCCTCGTCGGCGTCGACGAGGCGCAGCGCCGCGACGCCGTTGGGGGCGAGCGCGAGCGTCCCGCCGATGCCGTCGGCGGTGCTCGGGTACGCCTCGTACACGGTGGCGGTGATGCCGGCGCGGTGCAGGGCCAGCGCGGTCACCGGACCGGCGATGCCGCCGCCGATGACGATGGCTGTGCGCACTCTGGACACGGTTCCTCCCAGGGGTTGTCGGTGGTCGTCGCGTGCCGAACCCACCTGGCGGGAGCGCCGGTATCCTCGTGGTTGCCGCTCCGGGCCGGGCGCCGTCAGGTGTCGGTTCGGGGTAAGGGCCCCGGCACGGTGTTGGCGCACCGGGCCGGGGCCTTCCGTCAGGTGGTGGTGCCGCCCCCTCCCGCCGGCCCGGGCAGGCCGACCTCGTGGTAGGCCCGCCACTCGGCCAGGCCGGGGTAGCTGCCCGAGGTGAGCTCGGCCAGCAGGGAGCGGATCCAGGCGGCTTCGGCCTCCCGGATCGTCAGGTCGTACTCGTTCTCGACCAGGAAGAGGCGGGGAACCTGCCGGACGTGCTCCGCGTAGGCCGCCCGCTCCCGCCGGATCCCCGCCTCCACGGCGGCGAGCCGGTCGCGCAGCAGCGCGCCGGCCTCGTCCGGGTGGATCGCGGCGAGCACCGACAGGCCGGCCCGGAACGAGGACCGCTCGCTGGTCGGCGTGGCGACCAGCTCACGCGCCCAGTCGATCAGTTCGGCCCGGCCGTCGGCGGTGATCCGGTAGACCGTGCGTTCCGGGCGCCGGCCCTCGCGGACGCTCTCCACGGCCGCGATCAGCCCGTGCCGTTCCATGTTGCGCACGACCGTGTAGAAGGACCCCCACTTGATCCCCATGTCCTGGTCCTTGCCGCGGTCGCGGAGGGTGGTGGCCAGTTCGTACGGGTGCATCGGGCGTTCGACCAGGACGGCGAGCACGGCCAACGCCGTGAGGTTGCCGACCTTCCGTCGCCCCGCCATGCCGCTCCTCCACCTCGTGCTCGTCGACGAATACTCGTGAACGAGTATATGGCCCGGCGAGCCGCTCGCGGAAGGCCTCTCCGGGTGGTTCGGGAGCGCCGCCTACGATCGCGGGGTGGAGGAAGACATCCGGCGGGTCGGCATCATGGGCGGCACCTTCGACCCGATCCACCACGGGCACCTAGTCGCCGCCAGCGAGGTGGCCGACCGGTTCGGTCTGGACGAGGTGGTCTTCGTCCCCACCGGGCAGCCCTGGCAGAAGGCGGACGAGCCGGTCAGCTCGGCCGAGGACCGCTACCTGATGACGGTGATCGCCACCGCCTCCAACCCGCGGTTCCAGGTCAGCCGGGTCGACATCGACCGGGGCGGGCCGACCTACACCGTCGACACCCTCCGCGACCTGCACGCCGAGTACGGCCCCAAGGTCCAGCTGTTCTTCATCACCGGGGCGGACGCGCTGGAACGCATCCTGTCCTGGAAGGACCTCGACGAGGCACTGGCGCTGGCGCACTTCATCGGGGTCACCCGGCCGGGCTTCGAGCTCTCCGACAAGCACCTGCCCGCCGACACGGTCAGCCTGGTCCAGGTCCCGGCCATGGCCATCTCGTCCACCGACTGCCGGGCGCGGGTGGCCCGGGGCGAGCCGGTCTGGTACCTGGTGCCCGACGGTGTGGTGCAGTACATCGCCAAACGGCGGCTCTACCAGCGGTGATTTCGCCAGGAACGTGAGCGTTTGTCCGCGTAATCGGCCAGAACTGACAAGTCGTCGCCCCGCCGGGTGTGAGAGGCTTGGAGGGTCGCACGGTTGATCGAAGGAGAACGGTGACAGTTTCCGAACGCGCGCACGAGCTGGCGATGGCCGCGGCCCAGGCGGCGGCCGACAAGAAGGCGCAGGACATCGTCATCATCGACGTCGGCGACCAGCTCGCCATCACCGACGCGTTCGTCCTGGCCGCCGCTCCGAACGAGCGTCAGGTGCTCGCCATCGTCGACGCCATCGAGGAGCGGCTGCTGGAGCTGCCGGAGAAGGCCAAGCCGGTCCGGCGCGAGGGCGAGCGGGGCGGCCGCTGGGTGCTGCTCGACTACGTCGACATCGTGGTGCACGTGCAGCACACCGAGGAGCGCGAGTTCTACGCCCTCGACCGGCTCTGGAAGGACTGCCCGCAGATCCCGTTCGTGGACCGGGACCTCGCCGACTCCGCCGCCGGCACCGCCAGCGCCGAATGACCCGTCTGATCGTCTGGCGGCACGGCAACACCGACTGGAACGCCACCAACCGGGTCCAGGGGCAGACCGACGTACCCCTCAACGACCTCGGTCGCGAGCAGGCCCGCCTGGCCGCGCCAGTGCTGGCCGCGCTGCGCCCGGACGCCATCCTCGCCAGCGACCTGCGCCGGGCCGCCGACACCGCCGCCGCCCTCGCCGCGCTCACCGGGCTGCCGGTACGCTCCGACGCCCGGCTGCGCGAGCGGCACTTCGGCCAGTGGCAGGGCCTGACGCTCACCGAGGTGGCCGAGCGGTTCCCCGCCGAGTACGCCCGCTGGCGGGCCGGCGATCCCGATCCGGGCGCCGGCATCGAGACCCTCGACGACCTGGGCAAGCGGCTCGGCGCCGCGTTCCAGGACGCGGCCGACCTGGCGGCCGGCGGGACGGTCGTGGTGACCACCCACGGCGGCGGTGCCCGGCAGGGCCTCGGCCACCTGCTCGGCTGGGACCACGCGGTGCTGCGCACCGTCGGGTCGCTGGCCAACTGCCACTGGAGCGAGCTGCGCCACGACGACGTCCGGGGCTGGCACCTGCGGGCGCACAATGTCGGCCTCGTCACGCAGCCCGCGCCGGCCGACGCGGTCTGAGGCGCGCCGCCGCCGCATCGGCTAGCGTGCCGGGCATGCCCGTCGCGGTCGTCACCGACTCCACCGCCTACCTTCCGCCCGAGCTGGTCCACGCGCACCGGCTCACCGTCGTCCCGCTGACCGTCGTGCTCAACGGCGCGGAGGGGCTGGAGGGGATCGAGACGTTCCCGGCCGACGCCACCCGGGCGCTCAGCGGCCGGCGGGTCTCGGTGAGCACCTCCCGCCCGGCCCCCGAACAGTTCGCCGAGGTCTACCGCACGCTGCTCGCCGGTGGCGCCGACGGGGTGGTCTCGGTGCACCTGTCGGCCGAGCTCTCCGGCACCGTCGAGGCGGCCCGGCTGGCCGCCACCGAGTTCGGCGACCGGATCGCCGTGGTCGACAGCCGCTCGACCGGGATGGGCCTCGGCTTCCCGGTGCTCGCCGCCGCCGCGGCCGCCGCCGGGGGCGCGGACCTCGACGGGGTACGCCGGGCCGCGGTCGACGCGATCGACCGGACCACCATCTTCTTCTACGTGGACACGCTGGAGTTCCTGCGCCGGGGCGGCCGGATCAACGCGGCCGAGGCGCTGCTCGGCACCGCCCTCTCGGTGAAGCCGATCATGCACATGCCGGACGGTGCCATCGTGGTCCGCGACAAGGTCCGTACCGCCGGCCGGGGCGTGGCCCGCCTGGTCGACCTGGCCGTCGAGGCGGCCGGCGACGCCGAGGTCGACCTGGCGGTGCACCACCTGGCCGCGCCGCAGCGCGCCGAGCAGCTGGTGTCCGCGCTCACCGAGCGGCTCGGCGAGCGCCTGCACGACACGTACGTCACCGAGGCCGGGGCGGTGGTCGCCGCGCACGCCGGGCCGGGACTGGCCTGCGTGGTCATCCACCGGCGCCCGGCCGGGTGATCCGGTGTCGCCCGCATCCGGCACCGGGCTGACCGGTGGCGGCCGGCCTTCCTACGTGGTGACCGGTGGGGGCCGCGGCGTCGGCCGGGCGGTCGTCGAACGGCTCGCCGCCGACGGCGGGACCGTGGTCGTGGTGGAGCACGACCCGGCGGCGCTGGCCTGGCTCGCCGGCCATCCCGCCGCCGACCGGCTGCTCCCGGTGACCGGCGACGCGGGCGACGAGGCGGTCACCGGTCGGGCGGCCGACCTGGCCGAGGCCGCCGCGCCGCTGGCCGGCTGGGTCAACAACGCCGCCGTCTTCCGGGACGCGTCCCTGCACCGCGCGTCCGCCGCCGAGGTCTGCGCGCTGATCGACCGGAACCTGCGCCCCGCCGTGGTCGGCGCCGCCACCGCGGTACGCCGTTTCCTCGCCGCCGGCACCGGCGGCGCCATCGTCAACGTCTCCTCCCACCAGGCGCGCCGGGCGGTGCCGGGCGCCCTCCCGTACGCCACCGCGAAGGCCGCCGTGGAGGGGCTGACCCGGGCGCTCGCGGTGGAGTACGGCCGGCATGGCATCCGCACCAACGCGGTGGCGCTCGGCTCGATCCACACCGAGCGGCACGCCGCCTTCGTGGGCGGACTGGCACCGGTCGAGGCGGACCGGGTCGAGGCGGAACTTGCCCGGCTGCACCCGGTGGGCCGGATCGGGCGTACCGCCGAGGTGGCCGACGTGGTGGCCTTCCTGCTCTCGGCCCAGGCCGCCTTCGTCAACGGGGCGACCCTGCCGGTGGACGGGGGCCGGGCGGCGCTCGGCGTGGACCCGGAGGCACACTGAGCACTGTGGAGCAGCCGCCGATCGTGCTGGTGCACGGCACCCGGTTCGCCCGTGGCCAGTGGCAGCCGCAGTTGGCCGCCCTCGCCGCCGACTTCCCGGTGGCGGCCGTCGACCTGCCCGGGCACGGCCGCCGCTCGGCCGAACCGTGGGACCTGGACCGGGCCGCCGACCTCGTGGCCGAGGCGGTCCGCGACCTCGACGCCGGCCCGGCCGTGGTGGTCGGGCACTCGCTCGGCGGATACGTCGCCCTGCACCTCGCGCGACGGCATCCGGACCTGCTGGCCGGGCTGGTGCTGATGGGCGCCAGCGCGGCCACCACCGGGCCGCTGACCGTGCCGTACCGGCTGATGGCGGCCCTGGTGGCGCGGGTGCCCGCCGACCGGCTCACCCGGTGGAACGACCGGCTGCTGCGCCGGCTGTACCCGCCGGAGGTCGTCGACGCCACCATCGCCGACGGCTACGCCTTCCACACCCTGCCGGTCGCCTGGCGGGACCTGTTCGGCCGGTTCGACGCCGCCAGCCTCGCGGCCGTCTCCGCCCCGGTGCTCATCCTCAACGGGCAACGGGACCTGCTGTTCCGCGCCGGCGAGCGGGCGTTCGCGCGGGCCCGCCCCGGCACCCGGATCGAGCTGATCCCGAGTGCCGCGCACCTGGCCAACTTCGACGCCCCGGCCGCCGTCACCGACGCCGTACGCCGCTTCGCCCGGCAGCTCTCGCCGACCCGCTAATGCGGTGTCCACCAACGTTCGCCGGGTTGGTGCCGGGCGATCTCCTCGTACCGATCGTGTTACTTCAGGTTGTGCCTCATCGTCGGGACCCCTCTGCGCCTCAGGAGTGCATCGCACCGTCCTGGTGGCGTTGCGGCTGAACGCGGACAGGGACGGCGACCCCGTCGGGCGGCCCAGTGGTGAGCTAACAGGAGTTGTGCCGGGATCGGTCCGGGCGAGGGCCGGGGACCTTGACGAACTGGACAGCACCGATGCCCGGCCGGCGCTCGCCTACGGCATCAACGGGGATCGGCTGTCTGTCGCTGTAAGGAACTGCCGCTGTCATGGTCGGCTAAGGCGGCTCGGGTGCCAGGAGCAAGGTTGCGGACATCGAGAGTGCTCAACCAGCGCATAAGGGGACCCAGCAATCCGCTGGGGTCCTGCTTACTCGGCCGCTCATCAGTCGCGCCTACGGAACCTGTCGGGCCATCCGACGAACCGTGTGTAGAGGGCGGTCACGTCGACATCGTTGGGGTTCAGCTTCGTCAGGTCCTCGCAGGCGTCGTAGAGCATCGACCCGAGGTAGACACATAGCGCGGTGCGATCCTGGGCGTACTCGGCTTTCAGGGACAGTCGAGCGTTAGCGCACGGCCAGGGGTCGGCGCAGACTCGACACAGCCACAGAGGGCGTAGCGGCAGGTGCTCTCTAGGCATGCCTGCCGCCGATCCCTTTGTACGCCTGCCCTCGCGTGAGCAGGTTTCCCGCCCAGAGGATCTGTGTGGGTTGGTTCCAGATGGGCGGCTCGATTCGTGCGGGCGGCCCGGGGATCGGTTCGACGGGTACGGCCTGGCGCTTGTCGGGACACCTCTTCCACCTCAGGCCGCAGGAACAATCACGGCGGAACCAGCGTCGCCACACGGGCCGATGAACAGGAGCAAGCGGTATCGGTTTGAGGACCATCCGTATGGGCATGCTCCGACTCTCGCTGAGGGGTTGACGACTCGTCAAGCCCTTTGGGCGACCCTTGTTGACGAGTCGTAAAGGGCCCGGCCTGGATGGTCTGGATCGATGACCGAGGACGTTATGGCCATGGCCGAGATCGCGGCCTTCCTCGGTGTGTCCAGGCAGCGAGCCAACACCCTCGCAGACCGTGCGGACTTCCCTAAGCCGATCGCTCACCTGACGGTGGGCCGCGTGTGGGCGACAGCCGACATCAGAGCTTGGGCGGAGAAGCGTCGCAGGGAGCTTGAGGGCGAAGCCGGCTAGTCGGATTCCTCTCCTCGACTGCGGAAATACCGGACATCTGTCTAGCTGACGTACTCCGGATCGAACTCGCCATCGTGGTCGTTGCTGCTGGCCTGGTTGGGCCCGGGCTGGCCCAGAGATGGCCGCCGGGCTCTGCGTGGCCCTGGTCGGGCCAGGGCCGCCGCTGATCGCGGACGCCGCGGTCCTGGACACCGCAAGCCGGTCCCCGGACCGCCGCTGCCGGTCCCCACGAGCACGGCCGCGGTCCCGGACCGCACCAACGCGGTCCCGGACCAGGAACCGGCGGTCCCGGTCCGCC
>NZ_JBSGJR010000311.1:0-7893 GCF_053605645.1 Micromonospora sp. NPDC003776 | reverse complement strand
GCCGTCGGTGGAACGCCATGGACGTCTCCGGGCCCCGGTGACCTCCATGGCGTTCCACCCAACACGCGCGGCCAGCAAACAACCGGCACAATTGCCACGCAATGCCAGCCGGCCTCGGCCAGCGCGTTCCGACAGGACCGGCTGCCGGCTTGATCCACTCGACATTGCGGCGAATCGGGGCATGAACCGCTCACATTGCCGCGACATGCCGCAGACCGACTCGATCTCCCTCCTGCGAAGCGGGCCGCTCCGCGCGGCAGCCCCGCTCCGCCAGCCAGCCCGGACTCCGGCAGCGCCGTGCACGGCGAGCTTCCGGTCGATCTTCCGGCCGCGATGGCCCGCCCCGCCACCGCCTCACCCCGCAGACCCCCTCCTCCCGGCCCCACGCCGGGAACGCACAGCACGCCCACCCGGAGCGATCTCGCCAGGCAACCTTCGGGGAACTGCTGCCTCCCGCCACGTTGAGGCAGCAACTTCCCTGGTCTCGCCCGGCAACCTTCGGGAAAACTGCCGCCTCCCGCCACGTTGAGACAGCAACTTGCCGGAAGTTGCGCGGGGGGTCTGAGACCGGGGGCGGGCGGCGAAAGGTCCGGCCCGTATTTGGGCCACTCGGCGCGCGGCGCGGGGTGGCCAGGAGAGATGCGCTGCGGTGGGGGTTCAGGCGGCACGAGGCGAGCCGGCGGGCGGCGTGGCGGGAACGGACGGCGGGAAATCGCCGGACAGGCGTTACCCTGACACCATGCAGGCCGTCACCAGCGTGTACCTCGCCCGCCCGGGGCGTCCCGCCGTGGTGACCCGTACCCTGGCCGAGCTGACCGGCCCCACCCGGGGCGTGGTCGAGTTGCCGCTACGCCTGATGTGGAGCAGCGAGCGGGTCTTCGACCTGGCCGACCCGGACGACCTGCTCTGGATGTACGAGAACGTGCTGCGGGAGACGACCCGCGTGGACGACCTGCGGGCCCTGGTCAACGGGCGGACGCTGCGCCGGGTGTGGCGCCGGCTGAACCTGCCCCGGGGCGTGCGCCTGGCGTGGGAGAGCCGGCACCGCGGCCTGCGTACCGCGTGAGCCATCTGCACGACTTCTACCGGGAGGTGGCCCGGGTGGCGCTCACCGCCGCCGGCCCGCACCGGTTCGTGCTGGGCGGCGGCGTTGCCTGGGCGGCGCACGGCCTGGTCGTCCGGCCCACCGAGGACGTCGACCTCTTCGCCGACGTGGAGGGGGCGGCGGCGGCCGCGGCGGCCGGGGTGCGGGCCGCCCTGGAACGGGCCGGCTACCGGGTCGACGACGCGGACCCGGACAGCGACCTGGGTGACCTGTTCGACGGGTTCGACCGCGACATGCGGGACTTCGTGGTGAGCCGGGACGGCCGGCAGATCCGCCTCAGCCTGGCCCGGCTCGACCGGTACCGCAGCCCGGTGGTGATGGACCTGGGTCCGGTGATGGACGTCCGGGACCTGATCGCCAACAAGACCGCCGCGCTGGTCAACCGGCGGGAGGTACGCGACTACATCGACGTCTCCGCCGCCCTGGACCGGTACGAGGTGGCCGACCTGCTGGAGCTGGCCCGCCAGGTGGACCCGGCGCTGGACCTCGAGGACGTCCGGGCGGCGGGCCGCTACCTGGACCGGGTGCCCGACCGCCGGTTCACCCGCTACGGGCTGGACGCGGCGCAGATCGCTGAGGTGCGCCGGCGCATGTCGGCCTGGCCTCGCTGACCAGCCACCGGCCGCACACCGCCGCTCACCTCGTCAGCTTGCCGCCGGTGACCCCGAGGATCTCGCCGGTGACGTAGCTGGACTCCTGGGAGGCGAAGAAGACGTACGCGGGGGCCAGCTCCGCGGGCTGTCCGGGCCGGCCCAGCGGGGTGTCGGTGCCGAACTGCTTGACCTTCTCCTCCGGCATGGTCGCCGGGATAAGCGGCGTCCAGATCGGGCCGGGCGCCACCGCGTTCACCCGGATGCCCTGGTCGGCGAGGTTCAACGCGAGCGCCTTGGTGAAGTTCGCGATGGCGGCCTTGGTGGTGGCGTAGTCGAGCAGCTGCGGCGACGGCTGGAACGCCTGGATGGAGGACGTGTTGATGATCGCCGAGCCCTCGGGCAGGTGCGGGACGGCCATCTTGCACAGCCAGAACATGGCGTACACGTTGGTCTTGAAGACCCGGTCGAACTGGTCGGTGGTGATGTCGAACAGGCCCTTGTCCTGCGACATCTGGAAGGCCGCGTTGTTGACCAGGATGTCGATGCCGCCCAGCTCGGACAGGGTCCGGTCGACCAGGTCGCGGCAGTTCGCCTCCTCCCGCACGTCGCACCGGACGGCCACGCCCTTGCGGCCGGCCTCCTCGACCAGGCGCACGGTGTCCCGCGCGTCGGCCTCTTCCTCGTCGCCGAGGTAGGAGATCAGCACGTCGGCGCCCTCCCGGGCGAAGGCGATCGCGACGGCCCGGCCGATCCCGGAGTCACCGCCGGTGATCAGCGCCCGCTTGCCGGAGAGTCGGTCGGCGCCCCGGTACGACTCCTCGCCGTGGTCGGGCTTCGGCCCCATCTTCTGCTCGCTGCCCGGCGCGGACTGCTGCTGTGCGGGCTGGCCCTGCTGCTGGCCGTACTGCTCGGTCGGGTTCTGCTGGGTGTACTGGTCCTCGCTCACCGGATCTCCCTCGTGCCACGGTCGGGACGGTCCCGGTCCGCCCTACCCCGCGACCAGGGACAGAAACGACGGGCGGGTGACCACGGTGTTACGCGCGGGCGGCGTCCGGCGCTGGTGGGGTGAAACACCTCGGGGCGATGTGGCGCGAGTGACAGCCGGTCGTTATGGTGCGCAACGCGCCCACGAGGCGCGTCCACCCCCATGGAAAGGCACCTCATGACCTCCTCCTCCGGCGCCACGCGCCGCCAGGTGCTGGCCGTCGCCGCCGCCGCCGCGACCGCTCCCCTGCTCGCCGGCGCTCCGGCCCGGGCCGCCGGCTCGGCGCAGGGCCCGAAGACCTGGGACCTGACCATCCTGGGCACCTCGGACACCCACGGCAACGTCTACAACTGGGACTACTACAAGGACGCCGAGTACGACGACAGCAAGCACAACGACGTCGGCGTCGCGAAGCTGGCCACCCTGGTCAACCAGATCCGCACCGAGCGCAAGGGCAAGGCGACCCTGGTCCTCGACGCCGGTGACACCATCCAGGGCACCCCGCTGGCCACCTACTACGCCAAGCAGGAGCCGATCACCGAGACCGGTGAGACGCACCCGATGGCCAACGCCATGAACGTTCTGAAGTACGACGCCGTCACGCTGGGCAACCACGAGTTCAACTACGGCCTGCCGCTGCTGGCCCAGTGGATCGGCCAGCTCGGCTTCCCGGCCCTGGCCGCGAACGCGATCAACGAGGCCACCGGCAAGCCGGCCTTCCTGCCGTACGTCATCAAGAAGGTCTCGCTCGGCGGCTACGACTCCCCGACCATCAACGTCGGCATCCTCGGCCTCACCAATCCCGGCGTGGCCATCTGGGACAAGGGCAACGTCGAGGGCAAGCTGATCTTCGCCGACATGATCGCCACCGCCGCCAAGTGGGTGCCGATCATGCGGGAGCGCGGCGCCGACCTGGTCATCATCTCCGCGCACGGCGGCGACAGCGGCACCTCCAGCTACGGCCCGGAGCTGCCGAACGAGAACCCGGTCGCCCTCATCGCCCAGCAGGTCCCCGGCATCGACGCGATCCTGTTCGGCCACGCCCACAACGAGGTGCCGGAGAAGTTCGTCACCAACACCCAGACCGGCGCGCAGGTGCTCACCTCGGAGCCGTCGAAGTGGGGCCAGCGCCTCACCCGGATGGACTTCACCGTGCAGAAGGTCAAGGGCCGGTGGACGGTGCTCAGCAAGTCCGCCACCATGCTCAACACCAACACGGTGGTCGAGGACCCGGCGGTGCTCGCCGCCGTGCGCGGCCAGCACACCAAGACGGTCGACTACGTCAACAAGGTCGTGGCCCAGTCCAGCGTGGAGCTGTCCGCCGCCGAGTCCCGGTACAAGGACACCCCGATCCTGGACTTCATCAACCACGTCCAGACCGAGGTGGTCACCGCGGCCCTGGCCGGCACCGCGTACGCGGGCCTGCCGGTGCTGTCGATCGCGGCGCCGTTCAGCCGCACCGCGGTGTTCCCGCAGGGTGACGTGCGGATCCGCGACGTCGCGGGCCTCTACGTGTACGACAACACCCTGGAGGCGGTGGTCATCACCGGCGCCGAGGTGAAGGCGTACCTGGAGTACTCGGCGAAGTACTTCGTCACGCTGCCGGTCGGCGCGACCGTCAACCCGGACACCATCAGCGACCCGCTGGTGCCGGACTACAACTACGACGTGATCTCGGGCGTCGACTACGACATCGACATCTCGAAGCCGGTCGGCCAGCGGATCACCCGCCTGGTCCAGCCGGGCACCGACACCCCGGTCGCCGCGGACGCCCAGTTCGTCATCGCGATCAACAACTACCGGCGCAGCGGTGGCGGCAACTTCCCCGGCGTCGTGAAGACCCAGGTCTACAACCAGCAGCAGGAGATCCGCCAGCTGCTGATCGACTGGGCCCAGGCCAAGGGCGTCATCGACCCGGCCGACTTCTTCGTGCCGAACTGGAAGCTGGTCCGCGAGGGCGTGCCGGTCTTCTGACCCGTACCACCTGACGACGGGCCCCGGGTGCCGCACCCGGGGCCCGTCGCTGTCCGGACCCCTTCAGCCGCCCGACCGCAGGTCCTGCTCGTACTGCCCGACGGCCGGCTCCGGCCGGTCCCGGCGCGGCTCGGTCTCCGTCGACTCCGTCCGGTCCTGAGGGCTGACCCGGGGCGGCAGCTCGCCGAAGCGCACGTGCCGCAGGAACGCGTACTCCTCGTCGGTGAACGACTCGCGCGGCTCACTCATGACCGCATTGTGCGCCCGGCCGTCCACGCACGGCATCAACCGGTCCGCCACGGGTATGCCGGCGCGACGACCGTGGACGACGGAAGGACGACCATGCGCGCGGTACGGATGACGGCTCCCGGCGTGCTCGAACAGGTGGAGGTACCCACCCCGACGGCCGGCCCGGGCGAGGTGCTGCTGCGCGTCGGCGCGGTCGGCGCCTGCCACTCCGACCTGCACATCCTCGACGCCCCGCCGGGGCTGTTCCCCACCCCGATGACGCTCGGGCACGAGATCGCCGGCACCGTCGACGGCGTCGGCCCGGGCGTGGAGGGCTGGTCGGCCGGGGACCGGGCCGCCGTGTACGGGATCATCGGCTGCGGCCACTGCCGGGCCTGCCTGCGCGGCCTGGAGAACCAGTGCCGAGTCGTCCCGGTCGGCGGCATCGGGCTCAGCCGCGACGGCGGGCTGGCCGAGCACGTGGTGGTGCCGGCGTCCCGGTTGCTGCACGTGGGCGACATGGACCTCAACCAGGCGGCCCCGCTGACCGACGCGGGGTTGACCCCGTACCACGCGGTCGAGCTGGCCCGGGACCGGCTGCGCCCGGGCACGACCTGCGTGGTCATCGGAATCGGCGGGCTCGGGCACATGGCCCTGCAGATCCTGGTGGCGACCACCGCGGTACGGATCGTCGCGGTGGACACCAGCGTCGCGGCGCTGGACCTGGCCACCCGGCTGGGCGCGCACGACGTGGTGCAGGCCGGCCCGGACAGCGTCGACAAGCTCCGGGCGATCGTCGGCGCCCCGCCGGACGGGGCGGACGTGGTGCTCGACTTCGTCGGCGCGCAGCCCACCCTGGACACCGGGCGGCAGGTGGTGGCCACCGGCGGGCGGCTGCTCCTGGTCGGGCTGGCCGGTGGCACGCTGCCGGTGCGGCCGGTCGCCGACGAGCCGCCGACCGTGCCCCTGGAAACCAGCGTCGAGGTGCCGTTCTGGGGCACCCGGGCCGAACTCCAGGAGGTGATCGCGCTCGCCCGGGGCGGTCAGCTGCACGCGGACGTGCAGACCTTCCCGCTGGAGCAGGCGCCGGAGGCGTACGAGGCGCTGCGCCGCGGGGAGATCCACGGGCGGGCCGTGATCGTTCCCTGACCACCCGGGCCAGGCTCAGGGACCTGGTTAAGGATCGTCAGTGATCGTTGGTCGGTCGTGGGTGTCGGCGTCTTCTGGTTTGATGCGGGCGGTGGGGGGTCTGCGCCGGCGGTGAGTGTTGCCGTGTGGCGGTGCTGTCATGTTGGCGGTTCAGTGGTGAGGTTGGTGGCGGGTGAGTCGGGCGGTGTCGCTGGCTGAGGGCGAGGCTCCCCGCACCGCCTGCGTCCGGGCTTTTGTGCGCGCCGGTGTGGATGAGAAGACCGGGCAGGTCTTGTCCTAGGCGGTGCTGGCCGAGCGTGTCGGCTGGTGCGCCGATCTGGTGGCGGGCATGGTCTCCGGGCTGTTGG
Organism: Micromonospora sp. NPDC003776; assembly: GCF_053605645.1. Classification (NCBI taxonomy): domain Bacteria; kingdom Bacillati; phylum Actinomycetota; class Actinomycetes; order Micromonosporales; family Micromonosporaceae; genus Micromonospora; species Micromonospora sp. NPDC003776. The sequence goes on along the minus strand of NZ_JBSGJR010000311.1, from coordinate 1,512 downwards.
CGCAGCGCTGGAACGCCGCCGATGTGCAGGTGTTGGCCTCCGGTGTGGACGCGGGCGGGCGGAGGTTGCCGTCGAACGCGTGGATGGCGTTGCGGCGCCTGGGTTGGACCGTCACCGTCCCGGAGGGTGTGCAGGTTAATGACCGGATCGTGCGGTTGGTCCAGGAGCAGGCCGGGCGTGCGCTGCGCTCGGTGAACTGGCGTGCCGATCTGACCACCGCGATCCTGGCATCCTGGCCGGCCGACCCGCGCGAGCGCACTCCGCAGGAGTGGGATCAGGTGCGGGAGGCGATCCCTGGCGGGAAGTATCTGCCCGCCAACGTCGTCAACGCGCGCACCCCGCAGGCGGCCCGGTTCCTCAACGCCAACGGCCACCTCCCCGTGGACGTGTTCGAACTGGAAAGCATCCCGAAGGTCCCGCGGATGCTGCTTGAGGTGCCACGGGTTCTCCGGACAGGGACCCCAAAGTAGAATTGCCCTGTCTGGAAGGAAGACTATTGCCACGCGCGAAGAGAACGTTCTCTGCCGAATTCCGTGAAGAAGCGGTGAAGTTGGTGATCGAGACGTCGCGTCCGATCGCTCAGGTCGCTCGTGAACTCGGGATCGGGGAAGGGACGTTGGGGAATTGGGTCGCCGCGTATCGCCGGGAGCACGCCGGCGATGAACCGCCGCTGAACATCAGCGAGCGGGAGAGGCTGCGGCAACTGGAGCGGGAAGCACGGGAACTGCGGATGGAAAACGAGTTCCTGAAAAAAGCCGCCGCGTACTTCGCCAAGGATCATCGGTGAGCGACACGTTCGAGTTCATCGACGCCGAGTACGCCGTCACACCCAGGGACGACCCCAGCAGCGTGCCGTCGATCACGCAGATGTGCCGGTGGCTGGACGTGTCCCGATCCGGCTACTACGACTGGCGTGACCGTCCGGAGTCGGCCACGGCCCGCCGGCGCGAGGAGCTCAAGGAGCTGATCAGGACGTCGTTCGACGCCTCCGACGGCACCTACGGCTACCGGCGCGTGCACGCCGACCTCACCGACTGGGGCGTCACCTGCGGGCCGGAGCCGGTGCGCGCGCTGATGCGCGAGCTGGACCTGGTGGCGTGCCAGCCGCGGCCGTGGCGGCACAGCCTGACCGACAACGACGGCCGCGACCCGCACCTGCCGGACCTGCTCGGCCGGGACTTCACCGCCGAGGCTCCCGGACGCAAGCTGGTCGGCGACATCACCTACATCCCCACCTGGCAGGGATGGCTGTACCTGGCCACCGTCATCGACTGCCACACCCGCGAGGTCGTCGGCTGGGCCATCGACAACCACTACAAGACCACCCTGATCGAATCAGCCATCACCATGGCCGTACGCAACCATCCGACCACCCCCGGCGCCGTGTTCCATTCCGACCGCGGCAGCAATTACACCTCTAGTGTCGCGTGTCTGAAGTAGATTGACGGTGAAATCGACGGGTGGTTCGGGTCCGGTCGCGTCCTGGTCACGGGGGATGTGGCAGGTTCGCTT
>NZ_JBSGJR010000310.1:0-7918 GCF_053605645.1 Micromonospora sp. NPDC003776 | reverse complement strand
CGCCCCAACACCGCCGCCGCCACACCCGCAATTGTTCAACATGGGGTTTGCGTCGGGAGTCACCGTCTCCTCGACGCAAACCCCTTGATCAACCCGCGTCTCGCGGGGGGGGTTAGAGGGGGCGGGGGTGGGGCTGGTCCAGGGGCATGGGGACCTGGAGGAAGGTTGCGCCACGCAGGTCCAGCCAGGCCCGGTCGGGGGCGCGGACCAGGCGGATCATCACCTCGCTGCAGTTCGGACAGCGGCCGATCAGGCCGGGGGCGTGGGACCAGACGTGCAGCCCGGCCATCGGGCCGGTCATGCCGCAGTTGTCGCAGCGCCCGGTGGCGGCGCTCACGTCCACCGCGAACAGCTCCCGCAGCGGCCCGTCGAGCATGTTGCCGTCCAGGTAGGACAGGTCGGTCATGGGGTCCTCCTCGCTGGTCACCCGGTGGGGCCGAAGCGTTCGGTCCGTACCCGCCGGGTCGGGTGGCCCAGCCCCACCAGCAGGTCCGCCACGGTCTCCACGAAGCCGGTGGGCCCGCAGACGTAGCAGAGCGGCTCCAGGTCGGGCGGCCAGCCGTGGCTGTTCACGTCGGCCAGGCCGATCCGGTGCGGCTCACCGCGCCAACCCTCCGGCGCCCGGCGGGTGTACACGTACGTCACGTCGAGGCCCTGGTCGTCGCGGGCCCGGCGGCGCAGCTCGTCGACGTAGAAGGCGTCCTCGGGGGTGCGGACCGAGTAGATCAAGCGGAACGGTGCCCGGCTGCCGGCGGCGCGGCGGGCCCGGACCATGGCCATCAGCGGCACCACCCCGGAGCCGCCGGCGATCAGCAGCACCGGTGCGCTCTCCTCGGTACGCCAGACGAACCAGCCGCCGACCGGCCCGCGCACCTCCACCGGATCGCCGTGCGCCCAGACGTCGGTCAGGTACGGCGACACCTCGCCGTCGGCCACCTTCTGCACGGTCAACTCGATCCGCTCCCCCTCCGCGGGCGCCGCGATCGAGTACGACCGGGCCGCCTGGTAGCCGTCCGGGGCGGTGAGCCGCACGTCCACGTGCTGCCCCGGCAAGTGCCCCGGCCAGCCCGGCACGTCCAGCACCAGGGTCTGGGCGCTCGGGGTCTCCACCCGCCGCTCGGCGAGCCGGGCCACCCGCCAGCTCAGCGGGGCGACCACCCGCCCGCCGGTGGTCGGCGCGCCCACCTCAGTCGCCCTGGTAGCGCTGCTCGCGCCACGGGTCGCCGTAGTCGTGGTAGCCGGCGGTCTCCCAGAAGCCGGGCTGGTCGTCGACGAGCAGCCGGATGCCGTTGACCCACTTCGCCGACTTCCAGAAGTAGAGGTGCGGCACGAGCAGCCGCGCCGGGCCGCCGTGTTCGGCGGGGAGCGGGCCATCCTCGTACGTGTGCGCCACCCAGGCCCGGCCGCCGCGCAGGTCGTCCAGGGGCAGGTTGGTGGTGTACCCGCCGTACGAGTGGACCAGCGCGTACCGGGCGGCGGTGTCGACCCCGTCGAGCAGCGTGTCGAGCGAGACGCCCTGCCAGTTGGTGTGCAGCTTGGACCAGCGGGTGACGCAGTGGATGTCCACCGTCGGCGTCTCCTGCGGCAGGCCCATCAGCTCGTCCCACGACCACCGGAACTCGGCGCCGCCCTCGGTGGTCAGCACGAACTCCCAGGTGTCCGGCGGCACCTTCGGCGTCGGGCCGGCGGAGAGCACCGGGAAGTCCTGGGTGAGGTACTGGCCCGGCGGCAGGGCCGGTTCGGCCGAGCGGGGCCGGCCCTGGAAGCCGGGCGACACGATTCCCACCGGTCAGTCGTACCACCTGCGGTGCGCCCGGGCGAGGGGTTCGGCCCGGAGCCGCCGCGGCGGGTGACCACCGCGGCGGCCCGGTTCGCCGGCTGTTGGAAGGGGGCCCCTTTACGACACCAGGCGTTAAGAAGGGGCCCTTCCTTACCGCTCGGCGACGACCTGGGCGTCGCCGAGCTCGCGGTGGCGGGTGGCGCGCAGGCTGGTCAGCGTGACGATCACCAGGACGCCGATGATGACGGCGAGCGAGGCCAGCGTGGGGATCTGCGGCACGCCGGGCCAGACGCCGTGCGCCCAGTGCAGGCCGAGCTTGAGGCCGATGAACGCCAGGATGATCGCCAGGCCGTAGCTGAGGTGCACCAGGCGGCTGAGCGCGGCGTGCAGCACGAAGTAGAGCGCGCGCAGGCCGAGCAGGGCGAACGCGTTGGTGGCGAAGACCAGGTACGGGTCCTCCGTGATGCCGTAGACCGCGGGCACCGAGTCGACCGCGAAGATCACGTCGGTGGCCAGCACGGCGACCACGACCAGGGCGAACGGGGTGAGCGCGCGGCGGGCGCCCTGCCGGACGGTCATCCGGGCACCGTGGTAGTCGTCCACCACGGGCATCAGCCGACGCAGCAGCTTCACCGACCGCATCGTGTTGATGTCGACCTCCTGCTCGTGCCCGGACAGGGCGTCGCGCAGCAGCTTGATCGCGGTGGCGACCAGGACGACCGCGAACAGCAGGAAGGCGAAGTCGAGGGTCTGCAGGGCGGCGGCGCCGAGCGCGATGAAGACCGCGCGGAGCACCAGCGCGCCGGCGATGCCGTAGAGCAGCACCCGCTGGGCGAGTACGGCGGGCACCGCGAACGCGGCCAGCAGCAGCATGAAGACGAAGAGGTTGTCGACCGACAGGGACTTCTCGACCAGGTAGCCGGTGAGGTACTGGACGCCCAGCTCCGACCCGTAGCGGGACCAGACCCAGGCGCCGAAGGCCAGCGGCAGGGCGATGTAGAACGCCGACCAGCCGAGCGCTTCCTTGATCGACACCTCGTGCGGCTTGCGGGTGACCAGGAAGTCCAGCACCAGCAGGGCGAGCACGCCGGCGATGGTGATCGCCCAGAGGCTAGGGGTGCCCACCGACGAGAGTTCACCGGCGGACAGGTATGACGATCCGGTCATGGAGCCTCCTCGAACACCGTGTCATGTTCGAGGTCTCCTTCACCCACCGATCGTGGGCAACCACCCGAGGCACGCCCGGGGCGTGCCGTACTGACCGGAATGGTTCGTGGGAAGTACTCCCCTCGCGCCGTCCAGGTTAGGCCAACCTCACCCCGGCCGCCAAGTCGCCGGCGACATGATTGCCCTGGTCAACAGCTGTGTGGACGGCGGGGCGTGGTGCCCGGCGCGGTGGGGTCCTATGGTGTCGCGATGAGCAACCAGGGGCCGCTGACCGGCGTACGGGTGATCGAGCTGGCCGGTATCGGACCCGGCCCGTTCGCCGCGATGATGCTCGCCGACCTCGGTGCCGACGTGGTCCGGGTGGACCGGGTGGGCGGGGCCGGCTTCGGCACCATCCCCGGCGACCTGCTGAACCGCAACCGCCGCTCGCTCGCCGTCGACCTGAAGACGCCCGAGGGGCGGGACGTGGTGCGGACGCTGGTCGCCGGCGCCGACGCGCTCATCGAGGGGTTCCGGCCGGGCGTCACCGAGCGGCTGGGCCTCGGCCCGGACGACTGCCTCGCCGCCAACCCCCGCCTGGTGTACGGCCGGATGACCGGCTGGGGGCAGGACGGCCCGCTCGCCCGGACCGCCGGGCACGACGTCGACTACCTGGCGTTGACCGGCGCGCTGCACGGCATCGGCCGGGCCGGCGAACGCCCGGTGCCGCCGATGAACCTGCTGGGCGACTTCGGCGGGGGCGGCATGATGCTGGCCCTCGGCATCGTCGCCGCGCTGTACGCGGTCCGCGCCGGCGCGCCCGGCCAGGTCGTCGACGCGGCCATCGTGGACGGCGTGTCGGTGCTGGCCACCCAGATCCATGCGCTGCGCCGGTTCGGCCTCTGGCAGGACCCGCGCGGGGTGAACCTGCTCGACGGCGGCGCACCCTTCTACGACACGTACGAGTGCGCCGACGGCCGGTACGTCGCGGTGGGCGCGCTGGAGCCGCAGTTCTACGCCGAACTGGTCCGGCTGACCGGCTTCCCGCTGGACGGCGACGAGGCGCCGGACCGCGACGACCCGGCGAACTGGCCGGCGCTGCGCGAGTCGTGGGCCCGGCTGTTCCGCACCCGTACCCGGGACGAGTGGACGGAGCTGCTGGCCGGCTCGGACGCCTGTGTGACGCCGGTCCTGGACTGGGCCGAAGCGCCCGAGCACCCGCACCTGGCGGCCCGGCGCACGTTCGTCGAGCACGACGGGGTCCCGCAGCCCGCCCCGGCGCCGCGCTTCTCCGCCACCCCCACCTCGGTCCGCCGGCCGGCCCCACCGGCCGGCGCGCACACCGACGAACTGCTGGCGGAGGCCGGTTTCGACGCGGACCGGATCGCCGCCCTGCGCGCCGCCGGTACGGTGGCCTGACTCCGCGGCCGGGACGCGCGGCCCGTTGGTCGACGCGATCCGCCGCGAGGCGCGGTGACCGGCGACCCCGGCACGGCGACCTGGCGCGGCATGAGTCGAGCCGAGCGGGGTCAGCGGCGGCGCGAGGTGGCCGGCGCCAGGGCCGGCTCCACCATGTCCCGGTAGTCGCGCGGCAGCTGCACCACCACGTCGTGGAACTCCCCGCTGGTGATCGCCTCGCGTAGCGCGGTGAACACGGCCCGGACCGCGTCCCGGGCGACGTTCTCGTCGCAGCCGGACCGCCGGGCCACCCGGGCGACGAACTCGGCCGCACCGAACCGGTCGGCCGCCTCGGTCCGCGGATGCGGCTTGAGCGCCTCCCAGAGCGGCTTCGGCAGCTGCGCGGCGAGATCGAGTACCTCACCGCCGGTCATCCGTTCGGAGAGGGTCTCCAGCGTGGCCCGGGTCAGCTCCGCCGCCCGCTCGTCGGAGGTCCCGGCGCGCCGGGCGACCTGCTCCACGAAGGTCCTGTACTGCATCGGTGGTACTCCCCTTCGGTGCGCTCCAGCCGACCGCCTACCCGGCCCGGCGGCCGGGAAACGGCGGCCGGATTTTCCGGCAGGCGCCGCGCGTGGCCGGCGGCCCGGTGGGTAAGCCGCGCCGGTCGTGACCGCATCTAGAGGCGCGAGGAGCCCACCCATGGCGAGTTACACGGACGTCCTCGACTACCTGTCCGCGCTGGACTATCCGGCCGGGAAGGACGACGTCATCCGCGAGGCCGAACGGGAGGGCGCACCGCCGGAGGTGTTGCAGGCGCTGCGGGCGCTCCCGCCGGTGGACTACGCCAACGGCAACGAGGTGGCCCGGTCGGCCGGCATCGACGCCGCACCCGAGGTCGGCCGCTCCCAGCGCGCGGCGCAGGCGCGGGACCGGCATACGCGGGTCTCGCAGCACCTGCGCGGCATCTGACACCACCGGTGCCGCGCCGGGCGCCTCACTCGGACGGGCACGTCCCGGCCGCCGTCCAGCTCGCCCTGATGGCGGTCGTCGGCGTGGTCTGCGGAGGGCTGGTCGGCCTGCTGATGACGCCGGTGCTGGCCCCGCTGGTCGGATGGGACGTCGCCGCGCTCAGCTGGCTGGTGCTGCAGTGGGGGCGGCTGTCCCGGCTGGACGCGGCGCGAACCGCCCGACTGGCGAAGCGGGAGGACCCTAACCGGGCGGTACGGGACGTCCTGCTGCTGAGCGCCTGCCTGGCCAGCCTGCTGGCGGTCGCCGTGGTGCTCACCAGCGCCCACACCGTCGCCGCCGGCCTGCTCCGCGACCTGTACGGCGGGCTCGGCGTGCTCAGCGTGGTGCTCTCCTGGTTCGTGGTGCACACCGTCTTCACCACCCGGTACGCCCGGCTGTACTACAGCGGCGAACCCGGCGGGATCGACTTCCACCAGGCCGAGCCGCCCTGCTTCGCCGACTTTGCGTACCTGGGGTTCACGGTGGGCTCGACCTTCCAGGTGTCCGACACCGACCTGTGCAGCTCCGAGGTGCGACGGACCGTGCTGCGGCACGCCCTGCTGTCGTACCTGTTCGGTGCGGTCATCATCGCCGCGACGGTGAACCTCCTGGCCGGCCTGGCGGCGTGAACGCCGCAGACAGGCGGGCGCCCCGGGTCACGAACCGCGACCTGGGGCGCCACGCAGCACCTGTCCCTGCCGGTCCGCGCCCGAACCGGGTCGCGACCGCCAGGCGGTGGATGTTCGCCCGAACCGGGCGGGCATCGCTGCCACGATCATCATACGACGGGGTATCAGCCGAACGGGTGACTATCGCGAAATTGTGGCCAGCGACGCACCCGGGCTCAGCCGGTCAGCTCCGCGTACCGCTTCTCCAGGTCCACCCTGGCCAGTGCCCCGACCAGCCAGGCCAAGCGCTCGGACTCGCCGCTGCCGGCCAGGCCGGCCAGGTCGTCCGCGGACCGGCCCAGGCCCAACCGGCGCGCCGCCGTGAGGGCCCGCCGATCCGCCACCGGCGCCACCTCGCGCCACACCGCCTGCGCCTCGCGTAGGAACAGGTCGGTCACCTCGTCGTCCACCCCGGGCAGCGCGGTGAGCAGCCGCCGCTCCCGAGCCGGGTCCTGGTGCGCCTCCGTACGCAGCCGGCGCAGGTCACCCCGGTACCGGTCGACGATGGTGCGGGCCAGATCGCCCAGGGCGTCCGCGAGCGCCGCCACGTCGCCACGCTGCCCCGCCGCCCGCAGCACCCGTACCCGGTCCTCGTGCAGCGAGCGGGCCATCCGGGCGGCGCTGTCCCAGCCGGCGTCCCGCAGGGCCGTGGCGGTGTCGACCGCCTTGCGGAAGTCGCCGCGTCGGGCCAGCAGAACGGACAGGTAGAGCACCTGGAACAGGTGGGACGGGTTGTTGGTGACCCGGAATCCGTACCGTTCGGCGAAGCCCCGGCCGTCCCCGGCGAGCCGGCGGACCAGCCGCTTCTTGTCTTCGATGCTGGAAATCGCAGTCGTCGGCATGCCCCGCGTCTACCCGGGGCCGGGGCGGGCATTCAGCCCAGGACGCCGCCCCGCCGGTCGCGCGCCTTGAGCCGGGTGGTGGGCAGCTCCGGGGCCGGCAGCGGCGGCGCGGGATCATCGGCCACCGTGCCGAACCGCCGTCCCGCCATCCAGTCCTCCCGGGCCGCGGCGACCTCCTCGTGCGAGCGGCCGACGAAGTTCCACCACATCACCAGCGGTTCCTCGAACGGCGTGCCGCCGAGCAGCAGGAGCCGGCTGCCCGGGGTGGCGTGCACGGTCACGCTGTCCCGGCCCGCGCCCAGATAGAGCAGGGCGCCCACCGCCAGTGACACGCCGTCCACCTCGGCGGCCCCGGACATCGCCAGCAGCCCATACTCGAAGTCGCGGCGCAGCGGCAGCGTGGCCGGCGCCGGGCCACGGACCTCGAGCTGCGCGCCGACCAGCGGGGTGTGCACCACCGCCGGGGACCGCTCGCCGCCCACCTCGCCGACCAGCAGGGTGACGTCCAGGTCGCCGTCGCGCCAGCGGGGCAGCGCCGCGTGGTGGGAGAAGTCCGCCGCCCCGGCGCGCGCCGGGTCCGGCAGCGCCACCCACAGCTGTACGCCGTGCATCAGCGGCGGGTGCGCCGCCGGGGACCGCTCAGAATGGGCGATGCCGTGCCCGGAGGTCATCACGTTGAGCTGCCCGGGCCGGATCGGCTGGACGTTGCCCAGGCTGTCCCGGTGCAGGATCTCCCCGTCGAGGAGCCAGGTCACCGTCTGCAACCCGGTGTGCGGGTGCGGCGGCACCTCCATGCCCGGCCGCTCCGCGACGTCGTCCGGTCCGAAGTGGTCGACGAAGCACCAGGCGCCGACCATCCGCCGCTGCCGCTGGGGCAGCAGCCGCCGCACCGTGGTGTAGCGGCCGAGCGGCACATCGTGGCCGGGCAGCAGCACGCTGGCCTGCTCGGCGGGGGCGGCGCCGGGCGGGAGGGTCTGCGCGGGCAGGGATTCGGTACGGTCCACCGCCCGACTCTACGCTCAGCCCTCCGCGGCGGTCACCGCGTTCGCCCCGGCGGATCAGCTCGCCGCTCCCCG
>NZ_JBSGJR010000309.1:0-7934 GCF_053605645.1 Micromonospora sp. NPDC003776 | reverse complement strand
CGCCCACCGAGATCAGGCCGGGTCGTGTCGGTCGTCCGTAGACCCGGAGGTCTCCTGGGTCTCGTCGAGCAGGTCGACGAGGGTACGCGCCGGCGCCTCGGACGGCATCCCGGCGGCGTCGGCCAGCCAGCCGGCCTCCCCATTGCCGAGCGCGGCCGGCGGAACACCCTCGGCGAGCGCGGCGGGCAGGGCCCGCAGGACGGCCAGCAGCGCGTCGAGCAGCCACTGCCCGCCGGTCACCCGCAGGGTGACCCGGTCGCCGTCCGTCGCGGCGGTGAGCTGCGGCCCGGCGGGCGCCGCCGGGGCGGTGACCTCCACCGCGCCGCCACCGAGACCGGCCACCGTGGCCAAGTCCACGCTGGACACGACCGCGAAGCCCGCCACCGCCCCGGACTGCTCGTCCACCGGGTCGACCAGGTGGAACGCCTCGTCGGCGGCGGTCTCGGCGGCGCGGACGGCGGCCAGCAGTTCGGCCGGGGCGGCGGGCAGCGGCAGGGCCACCCGCAGCGGGCCGTAGCCGCCCAGCGGACCCACCACCGCGGCCGTACCCTCGGCCTGCCGGCCGTCGCTCCACCGGGCCAGCAGCAGGTCCGCCTCGTCCGCCCCGTCCGGCGTCTCGCACCGGCGGGACACCGCGAGGGCCCAGGCGGCGAGGAGCACGGTGGCCGGCTCGACTCCCGCGGCCCGCGCGACGTCGGTCAGGTCGGCGTCGGGCACGGTCGCGGTGACGACCGCGGTCGGATCGTCACCGTGCGGGGTGACCAGCCGGGCGGGCGCAGCGGCGGGGGAGGGGGCGGGGCTCTGCTCGCGCTCCTCGAACTGCCACTCGGCGACGTCCAGGAACTGCAACGCCTCCGGGCCCTCCGGCAGCGCCTCCCCGGCGTACGCCCGAGCGAGGTCGGCCAGGACCAGCCGCAGGCTCGCCGGGTCGGCGATCAGCGGGGTGGCGGCCAGCTCCAGCGTGTCGTCGGTGAGGGTGACCGACAGTTCGCCCTGCGCGCCGACCACGACGGCCCGGTTGTCGTCCACGTCCTGCAACGGCACCCGCAGCCCGGGGTGGTGCACCAGGGCCAGCCGCAGCGCCTCGTGCCGAGCCACCACCGTGTCGACGGCGGCCTGCAACCGGGCCCGGTCCAGCGGCCGGTCGAGCCGGACCCGCGCCCGAACCAGGTCCTGCTTCCCGGACCAGGCCAGGCGCTGGGTCGGCGACAGACGGTATCCGTTCACAGCAGCACACTCCGGTTGACGTAGAGGTCGGACATGGCGACCAGGATCTGCCGGTCGCCGCTGAAGGGTTCCCGGCCGTGGGTGGCCAGGAAGTTGTCCACGACCAGCACGTCGCCGCGCTGCCAGGGCACCGAGACGGCGTGCTGCCGGTACAACTCGCGGATGCCGGTGACCACCTCGTCGGGGATCGGCTCGCCGTCGCCGTAGTAGGCGTTGCGGGGCAGCCCCTCCGGGCCGTACTCGCGCAGCAGCGCGGCGGAGACCTCGGCCGGCATGTTGGAGACGTGGAACAGGTGGGCGTGGTTGAACCAGACGGTCTCCCCGGTACGCGGGTGCGTGGCCACCGCCTGGCGGCGGGCGCGGGTGCGCAGCCCGTCCCCGCCCAGCCAGGTGAACTCGGTCGCGGAGGCCGCGCAGTACGCCTCCACCTCGGCCCGATCGGTGGTCTGGAACGCCTCCTGCCAGGGCAGGTCCAGATGCGGGCCGTAGTTGCGCACGTAGCAGACGCCGGAGCGGAGGAACCGTTCCCGCACCCCGGCGGGGATCAGCGGGGTGATGACCCGCTCGCTGGCCAGCGGGGTGGCCCCGCCGCTGCCGGTGGCCGGCTGGGCGCACCAGAAGTAGAGGTACGTCGGCCAGTTGTGCGAGTAGGACATCTCGTGGTGCAGCGGGATCCACTGCTCCGCGTTGAACTCGGTGGAGGTGAACACCCGGTCGGCGACCTCGTGGCGCGGGGCGGCCCGCTCCAGGTAGCCGAGCAGGTCCGGGCTGACCGCCCGGGCGGCCTGGCTGAAGTCGTCCGCGGTGCCCACCTCGAAGCCGCGGAAGAACACCGCGCCGTGGCGGTCCAGATCCCGCAGCAGCTCCTCGCGCCGGCCGGCGAGCCAGCCGGCCAGGTCGAGGTCGGGCACGGCGGCCTCGACGAGCAGCACGAACTCGTCGTCCACCAGTACCCGGCGGGACACCGGGGAGCTGACGGTGGCGGTACCGCGCCGACGCGGCGCCGGCCCGCTCACGACGCCACCGCCCCGGAGTCGAGCGCCTCGGTCAGCTCCGGCGCGGCCACCGGGTCGGACATCGCGGTGAGGATCCGCCGGGGCGGGGTGAACGGGTCCCGGGCGTGCGCGGCCAGCATGTTCTCCACCAGCAGCACGTCACCGAGCTGCCAGTCGAAGGAGCGGGTCTCGGCGGCGTACGCGGCCCGCAGCTCGGCCAGCACCTCGTCGGGGATGGGCGTGCCGTCCCCGTACGCGGTCTGATAGGGCAGGTCCTCTTCGGCCAGCGCGGCCCGCAGCCCGGCGCTGACGTCGTCGGGCAGGGAGGTGACGTGGAAGAACAACGCGTGGTTGAACCAGGTCCGCTCCCCGGTGACCGGGTGGCGGCGTACCGCCGGGCGGACCTGCCGGGTGCGCAGCTGCTGGTCGCCGACCCACTCCACGTCGATCAGCGCCTGGGCGCAGTACGCCTCGACCTCCTCGCGCCGCTCGGTCTGGAACGCGGTCTGCCAGGAGAGGCTGATGCCGGGCAGGTAGTTGCGCCGGTAGAGCACCCCGCGCCGCTCGAACTCCGCGACGGTCTCCGGGCGGAGCCGGGCGAGCACCCGGCGACTGTCCGCCAGGGGCGTGCGCCCGCCCGCGGCCGGCGCCACCTCGCAGTGGAAGACGATCCGCAGCGGCCACCGCACCGTGTACGACTGCTCGTTGTGCAGCACGATCGGCTGGTCGGCGGGGTGTTCGGTGGAGGTGTACACGCCCTCGGTGACCTTGCTGCGCGGCGAGGACCGCTCCCCGTAGGAGAGCACGTCGTCGGAGAGGGCGGCCATCACGGTGCGGAAGTCGCCGGCGCCGGCCACGGCGAAGCCGCGGAACAGCACCGCTCCGGCGTGGCGGGCCAACTCGTCGACCTCGTCCCGGTGGCCGGCGAGCCAGCCGGCCAGGTCGACGTCGGGCACGTTGGCCCGCACCAGCGCCGGCAGCGGGCCGCCGGGCCAGTCGGGGCGTACGTCCACCAGGTTCCGGTCACGGCCGCGACGGGGGATGGGCCGCGCGACCCGGGTCTGCTCTGTCATGTCTCTCTCCCAGCGGTGTCGACGCAGTCGGCCAGACTGCGCCGGGGGTCGGCGGCGGCGGTACGCAGCAGCGCGGTGAGGCGGCCGTGCCACGCGACCACGCCGTCGTGGTCGAACAGGTCGGTGCGGTAGGTCCAGAGCGCCGCCAGCCCGTCCCGCCGCTCGTCGAGCCAGAGGGTCAGATCCAGCCGGGCGGTGTCCGGGGTCAGCTCGACGCCGATGAACTCGACGCCGGCCGCGGTGCGGTGCCGGGCCGGCGGGGCGTTCTGCACGCCGAAGGCGACCTGGACGAGGGGGTTGCGGTGCGGCCGGCGGGTGGGCCGGAGCCGTTCCACCAGCAGGTCGAACGGGACGTCCTGGTGGGCGGCGGCGAACAGGGTGACCCGGCGGGCCTCGTCGAGCAGGTCGGTGAAGCTGCGGTCGGGTGCCGGGCGCAGCCGTAGCGGCAGGGTGTTGACGTGGCAGCCGACGCTCTCCTCGGCGGCGACGCTGGTGCGCCCGGCGAAGGCGACCCCGATCAGCAGGTCGTCCCGGCCGGCGGCCGCGCCGAGCAGGGCGGCGAAGGCCGCCAGCCCGACCATGTGCAGGCTGGCCCGCTCGGCCCGGGCCAGCTCGCGCACAGCCCGCGCGGTGGCTGCGTCCACGGTGGTCCGCAGGGCGGCACCCGAAGCCTGAGCGCCGGACCGGCCGGCCCCCGGCGGGGGCGGCGTGGCGGGCAGGTCGAGCAGGTCGGGCGCGCCCCGCAGCTCGTCCAGGATCTCGGCGACCGCCTGCCGGCCCGCGGGTCCGGTCAGCCACTCCCGCTCCGTGAGGGCGAGCACCGCCGGGCCGACCGCCGGTTCGCCCGGGCCCGTTCGGCCGTGGTCCTCGGCGTCGTACGCCCGGGCCAGGTCCCGCACGATCAGGCCGAACGACCAGTCGTCGCAGACGATGTGGTGGACGACCAGCAGCAGCGCCACGGCCCGGCCGGCGGCGTCCGGCAGCAGATGGGCGCGGAGCAGCGGTCCCGTGGCCAGGTCCATCGGCGCCCGGGTGGCCTCGGCGGTGAGCAGGCCGAGCCGTTCGTCGAGCGACGTGCCGGGGTCGGGCGGCGCGACGGCCGGCGCCCGGTCGGCGGTGGGCAGCACGTGCTGGACCGGCCCGTCCGGGCCGGCGGGGAAGACGGTGCGCAGGGCCGGGTGCCGGTCGACCACCCGGCGCAGCGCCCGGGCCAGCCGGTCCGGGTCCAGTGGGACGGCGAACCGCACCGCGAAGGCCAGCAGGTAGGAGGTGTCCGCCGGGTCGAGCCGGTGCAGGAACCAGAGCCGGGCCTGCGCGGCGGAGAGCGGAGCGGGCCCGGCCGGTACCTCGACCGGGACTGGCGCGGCCGGCTTCCCGGACGATGCCGGCCTGGCCGGCGCCGGGTCGACCGACCCCGGCCTGACCGGCGCCGGGCCGGGGGTCGCGTCGAGGTGGGCGGCGAGCGCGGCGACGGTCGGGTGGGCGAAGAGGTCAGCGGGGGTGACGCGCCGGCCGGTCGCGGCGGCCAGCCGGGTCGCGCAGCGGACCGCGAGCAGGGAGTCCCCGCCGAGGGCCAGGAAGTCGCTGTCGCCGCCGCTGACCGGCACACCCAGCAGCTCCTGCCAGACCGCCGCCACCGTCCCGGCCGTCCCGCAGAGCCCCCCGTCGTCCGGCCCGGCGTCCTCGCCGAGGGTGGGGGCGGGCAGGGCCGAGCGGTCCACTTTGCCGTTGGGCAGGGTGGGCAACCGGTCCAGCCAGACCACCGTGGCGGGGACCAGCGGCGCGGGCAGCACCGCCGCCAGCCGCGCCCGGACGTCGTCGCGGCGCTCGCCCACCAGGTAGCCGACCAGCAGCGGATCCCCGCTCGGCCCCTCCCGTACGGCGGCGCTCGCCTCGCGCACCCCGGGCAGGGCGGCGAGCCGCGCGGCGACCTCGCCCAGCTCGATCCGGTAGCCGCGCAGCTTCACCTGGTCGTCGAGCCGGCCGAGGTACGCCAGCTGGCCGTCCGGCCGCAGCCGGACCCGGTCGCCGGTGCGGTACATCCGCTCGCCGGGACGGAACGGGTCGGGCCGGAACCGGGCCGTGGTCTCCTCCGGCTGGTCGAGATAGCCACGGGCCAGGCCGGCCCCGGCCAGGTGCAGCTCGCCGGGGTCGCCGGGTGGGACCGGCCGCCCCCCGGGGTCGAGGACGTAGACCCGGGTGTGCGGCAGCGGGCGGCCGATCGGCGGGTCTTCCTCGTCCGGCGGCACCTCCGCCCAGGTGGAGTAGGTGGTGTCCTCCGACGGGCCGTAGAGGTTGCAGAGCCGGCGCACGTGCGGACGGGACCACACCCGGGCGGCCAGCGCGGCGGTGAGCGGCTCCCCGGCCAGGCAGACCGTACGCACGCTCGGCGGCAGCGCGTCCGCGGTGAGCAGTTCGCCCATCGCGGAGGGGACGGTGTTGACCAGGGTGACGGGCAGCCGGTCCGCCCCGCGGGCGGCGAGGGCCAGCACGTCGTCGACGAGCAGCACCCGGCCGCCCCAGCAGAGCGGGCCGAAGATCTCGAAGATCGACAGGTCGAAGCAGACGGAGGTCGCGGCGAGCATGCCGCCCAGTTCGGCGTCGTCGAAGGTCTGCCGGGTCCAGTGCATGAGCACCGACGCCGACCGGTGCTCGATGGCCACGCCCTTCGGCCGCCCCGTCGAGCCCGAGGTGTAGATGACGTAAGCCAGGTCGGCGGGGGTCGTCGCGGCGGCCGGCTCGGTGCCGTCCCCGCCCGGGTCGAGCCGGTCGACCGCGAGCGCCGTGCCCGGGAACCGGTCGGCGAGGTCGGCGCGGGTCAGCACCAGCCGCACGCCCGAGTCGGCGGTCATGAACGCCACCCGGGCGGGCGGGTACGCCGGGTCCAGCGGGACGTAGCAGGCACCGGCCTTGAGTACGGCGAGCAGCGCGACCACCAGGTCGGGCGTGCGCGGCAGGCAGACGCCGACTCGGTCCTCCCGGGCCACCCCGCGGTCGAGCAGGACCCGGGCCAACCGGTTCGCCGCCTCGTCCAGCTCCCGGTAGGACAGCGCGCGGTCGGCGTGCCGGACCGCCTCGGCGTCGGGGGTGCGGGCGGCCTGCGCGGCGACCATCCGGTGCAGACAGTCGACCTCGGCCGGCCCGCCGGACGTACGCCGGGTGGCGGCCCGGCGGGTCGGGCCGGGTGACCGGGTGGGGGCGCTCACCGGCGGGCACCTCCGCTCTTCAGCTGCGCCAGCCGGCGGTCGGCCTCCTCCTGCAACCGGTCCTTGTCGGCGAGGATGATCGTGCCGGGATCGTTGTCCGGCAGCTCGTCCTCGACGTCGCGGATCGGCCGGTACGCGATGCCGGCGGCCGCGAGGGCCAGCGCGCAGAGCCCGGCGACGATCGCCGCGAGGGCCATTCCACGGCCCGGTCCGTTGCCGAGGACCGAGGCCAGCAGCCCGCTCGACGACACCAGGGGGGCGAAGACGTGCTCGGCGAGCGGGCCGGCGCTGAGGAAGCCGGCCGGCACCATCAGCCAGGAGAGCATCTGCCCCATGGACAGCACCCGGCCCTGGAGTTCCAGCCCCACCTTGGCCTGCACGATGGCCAGCCAGTGCGTGTTCACCAGGGCGGTGGCCAGGCCCATGCCGAACAGGCCCAGGGCCGGGAACAGCGGGCTGGGGTGCAGGCCGACGGTGACCAGCGACGCGCCGAGCAGGACGACGCTGCCCAGGATCCCGGTGGTACGCCGGGCGGTGCCGCCCCACACGCCCATCAGCACCGAGCCGACGAGCATGCCGACCCCGCTGGCGGCGAGCACCCGGCCGAGCACCGCCGGGTCCCCGAACGACAGGGTCAACGGGGTGACCAGCACCTCGACCAGGGCGAAGAAGTAGTTCAGCGACGCGGTCAGCACGACCAGGGCGACCAGGCCGTGCCGCCGGACGATGAACCGCCAGCCGCCCAGCACCTCCTGGCGGAACGGCTCCTCGCGCTTGACGAACAGGGTGTCCGGGAAGCGGACCGAGAGGGCGACCACGACCGCGAACGTGAAGGTGAGCAGGTCGATCAGGACGATCCCGCGCAGCCCGACGGCGATCACCAGGGCACCGCCGACCAGCGGCGCCAGCACCGTGCTCGTCGCGGTGCCGAGGGAGACGATGCCGTTGGCCCGCCCGTAGTACCGCTTCGGCACGAGTTGCGTGACGGCGGCCAGGTAGGCGGGTTGCTGGAAGGCGGTCGCCACCGCGGTGACGCTGATGGCGGTGAAGACGTGCCAGAGCTGGAGCTGGCCGAGCCAGAGCAGCAGGGCCAGGGTCACCGTGCCGGTGGCGGCCAGGCAGTCGGCGAGGATCATGATGAGTCTTCGGTCCCACCGGTCGGCCAGCGCGCCGGCGATCGGGGAGAGAACCACGGCGGGTAGCAGCGCGAGCACGGTGGCGGTGGCGAAGAGCGAGACCGAACCGGTGCGCTGGTAGACCCACAGGCTCATGCCGAAGCCGGTCAGTCCGCTGCCGATGAGCGAGACGAGCTGCCCGATCGCGACCAGGTAGAACACCGTCAGGCTCGGCATCGCCCGGCGCGCGCCGGGCCGGTCGGGAGCCGACGTGGCCGGCCGCATCTCCGGCTCCCGGCGCACCGGAGTCGTCGCGAC
>NZ_JBSGJR010000308.1:0-7935 GCF_053605645.1 Micromonospora sp. NPDC003776 | reverse complement strand
GGCTGCGGCTACGCGACAGCCAGGGCCGGGACCTGCCGCTCGGCGGCGCCGCCCTGACCGACCTGGCCCACCTCGACACCAGCGACCTGCTGCCCGCCCCGCCCGGCGGGGTGCAGCTGCTGGTGGACGTGACCGCGCCGCTGACCGGGCCGGCCGGCGCCGCCGCCGTGTTCGGGCCGCAGAAGGGCGCCGACCCGGCCGACGTGACACTGCTGGACGCCGCGCTGCGCCGGCTCGCCGACCTGGCCGGCGGGAACCCCGACGAGCCGGGCGCCGGCGCGGCGGGCGGCACCGCGTACGGGCTGGCCACGCTCTGGGGGGCCGGCATCGTGCCCGGGGCCACCACCATCGCCGAACTGGTCGGGCTGGCCGACGCCCTCGTTGGCGCGGACGTGCTGCTCACCGGCGAGGGACGCTTCGATGAGACCTCCCTGACCGGCAAGGTCGTCGGGTCGCTGCTGGCGACCGCCGGGTCCACCGGCGTACGGGTTGGGGTGGCCGCCGGGCAGGTCAGCGGCCCGGTGCCCGGGTCGGTGGCGGCGGCCGTGTCGCTGGTGGAACTCGCCGGCTCGGTTGAGGCGGCGCTGCACGGCCCGGAGCGCCTGCTGGTCGAGGCCGGCGGTGTGCTGGCCGGCCAGCTGGGCGTACTTGCCGGACGCTCAACGGAGGCCTGAGCTACCAGCCGCGCCCGCCAACTCGGTCTCAGCCGCCCAGGCCGAGCTGAGGATAGAGAGCGTCGGGAGCGGCGACCGCTCCTCGCGGCCGAACGACCTCGACATCCGCGCCGAAGTCGCTGTAGCGCAGGGACGCGTTCGGCAGGCCGCTGTCGGCTGGAATCGAAAAACTGACCAGCCGGCCATCGGCATCCAGCGTCGCGTGGAATGCGTTGCTGCGCGCACCGTCGGGAAAGCCACTCGGACCAGGGCGGATGCTGATCCCGTTGCCGGTGCCGACTCGCGTCAGGTCGATCGTCCCGACGATTTCAGATCCGTCTGCCCGTGCGGTGACGATCGCATTGATGAGGCGCGCCGAGCCACCGGGATCATTCTTGCCTGGGGCGAAGCTCGGAGCGAAGTCTGACGGCACCCGGGCCGGGTCGAGGGTCATCCATCCGTGGCCGACACCCGGGAGGTCCAGTTCGGTCCTCATGTAGACCTCATTGTCGATCATCCGGATCTCCATGGCGCGGCCGAACATCGAAGCCGTCACGACGGCACGCCTGTTGACATTGTCGATGCGCGCCAGCGTGGTGATCTGACTCGCGATGTCGACGTCGGCCCGAAAACTCGTCCGATCGATGAACTCCGTGCCCGACCGCAGCATCTCGACGGCGTTGGCAGTCGCGGCGTCAGCGCTGACGGTCGACATCGCGGCGGGCTCGTTTTCCGTCCCCCCTCCGGTCGAGCAACCCAGCGCAAGCAGGCTTCCTGCCGCAATGGCGGCCGCCGCTGCTCGACGTGTCATAGCCGGATGGTAGGCGGCTGTCGCAAGGCCGCGCGGCACGGAATCGCTGCCCTCCGTTGCAATCCTCCCGCGGGCGGCCGTGTGGCGGTCGGTCAGGTCGGTGTGGACTGGAGGGTGTCGGCGACCGGGCGGCGGGTGGCGGCCAGCGCGGGAATGGCGGTGAGTACGGCGACGGTGAGCAGGACCGCGAGTGCCAGGGCGAGCATCCAGGAGGCGCTTGCGTACCGCTGGTCGCCAGGGCTGGCGACCAGATACAGCCCGATGCCGGCCACGGCCCCGAGGGCCACGCCGGGTATCGCGGGAAGCAGCTGCGCCACCGCCATGCCCACGGTTACCTGCGCGGGTGTGGCGCCCAGTGTGCGGGCGACGGCCAGGGGGTGGCGGGCATCGACGACCGCGGTCCAGGTGCTCACCACGGCGTTGATGAGCGCGAGGACGCACAGCACGACGATGACGAGGAGCATGGCCTGAAGGGTTCGTGTGCTCTGGGGATTGGCCAACTCCGACTCGCCGAGCTTGACCCGCCGGTTCTGTGTCAAACCCATCAGCAAGGCGGCGAGGCCGGTCGTGGTGATCAGGGTGTTCACCATGACGAGGCGGGCGCGGCGAGGGCGACGAGCGTTGATACGAATCCCGAGCAGGACGGCGGTGGGCATTCGGCGGGACAGCCACACGCGCCACCCGCGGCGTCGGGGTGGCGTGGCGGCGTCCGCCAGCGCGTGGACGGTGTCGGTGGTGGCGGCGCGGAGCACGGGGGCGAGCGCCGCCGCGGCGGCGATGGCCAGGGCGAGGACGGTGGCGGCCAGCACGGTACGTAGCGTGGGTGGCTGGGTGCCGGTGGCGCCGAGCAGTCCGGCGCCGGGGTTGGTCAGCGCGGGTGCGGTGAGCCAGCCGGCGGTCAGGCCGCTGCCGGCGGCGGCGAGCCCGATGACGAGGTATTCGGCGAGGTGAACGGCGGCGATCATGGCCGGTCCGGCGCCGACGGCCTTGAGTAGTCCCACCCGGCGGCGTTGGTCGACGACGCGGCCGGCGACGATGTTCGCGACACCGGCCACCGCGAGGGCGGTGAGCAGCCAACTGCCGACCACAAGCGCCAGGTGGGCCTGTTTGACGAGCTTGCCGTCCGCGTCGGCGATCTCTTTCCAGCTGGTGTATTCGATCGCGCCCTCGAGCTTGTGAGTGAACGAGGTGCCGACCCGCGAGTCCGCGTACCTCAGGTTCAGGGTGTATGTCAGCGGCCGTCCGCCGGCCAGCGCGCCGATCTCGCTACGATCGACCCATACCAGGCCGGCGTACTCGGTCAGGGGGCTGCCCGTGTCGGCGCGCCAGTCGGCGCGCGGGTAGACGGCCCTGGCGGCCGTGACCGCGGTCCCGACCACCTGCAGCCGGTGACCGTTGATGTCGACGGTGTCGCCGATGTGTACGCCGAGGGCGTTGGCGAAGGTGGGTTCGATGACCAGGCCGCCGGGGCGTACCCAGGTGCCGGCGGTCACCGCAGGCCGGTCGAGCGCCGCCGGAGAGTTGTCCCGGCCCGCGACGACCGCGGGGACGGTGACGCCGCGGGCGGTCAGCCTCAGGTAGGCGATCGGGTACGGCCCGCTGTGTGCGGTGACACCGGGGGCGGTGGCCAGCGGCGCGAGGGCGGCCAGGGCCTCCGGGCCCGTCGCTCCCGGCATCGCCACCACGTCCGGGCCCGCGGTCGCGGCCCGGGTCCGCTCATACGGCCGGGCGAGAGCATCGTTCAGGGCGAGGCCGAGAGTCAGCGTCGCGGTCGCGGCGCTGATCGCGAGCACCAGCAGTACGGTCTCGGTCCGCCGCCGGCGCAGGTCCCGCACCATCAGCCGGCACACGAGCAGCAGACGCCCGACCATCTCAGCGCCACCCGCCGTAGACCGTGCCCCTGCCGGCGGTGGGGTCGGTGGTGGTGCCGGCGAGCCGGCTGTCGTCGGCGAACGACCCGTCCCGCATGGAGATCACCCGGTCGGCGACCGCGGCGATGCGCGCGTCGTGGGTGACCACCACCAGAGTCTGTCCCGCCGTACGCAGTTCCTCGAACAAGCGCAGCACCTCCAGGGTGGCGGCGCTGTCCAGGTTCCCGGTGGGCTCGTCGGCCAGCACGACCAGCGGCTGGTTGCTCAACGCGCGGGCGAGCGCGACCCGCTGGCGCTGCCCGCCGGACAATGCCGACGGCAGGTGCTTGGCGCGTCGGCCAGCCCCACCCGGTCCAGCAGCGTCATGGCGCGCTGCCGAGCCCGGCGCGGTGACTGTCCGGCCAGCAACGCGGCCAGCTCGACGTTCTCCACCGCGGTCAGCTCGTCCATGAGGTGGAACGACTGGAAGACGAAGCCGATGTGCTGCCGCCGCAGCCGGGCCAGGCCACGCTCACTCATCCCGTCGATCCGGTGCTCGGCCAGCCAGATCTCGCCGTCGGTGGGGCGTTGCAGCCCGCCCAGCAGGTGCAACAGGGTCGACTTGCCGCAGCCGCTGGGACCCATGATCACGAGCGTCTGCCCGGCGGGCACCTCCAGGTCGATCTCGTCGACGGCGCGCACCAGGGCGCTCCCCCGCCCGTACCACCTGCTCACCCCGCGTGCCCGCAGCAGCGCCGACCCGGTCATGCGGCACCGCCGGGTATGCCCTGGCTCCGCTCGGTGCGCTCGCTCATGGGGTCGCCTTCCCTCCGGTCCGGTCGCGTTCGGTCCACATGCGTTCGCACGCCTCCAGCCACTCCAGGTCGGCCCGCAGCCGCAGCACGACCCCTTCCAGCAACAACCCGACAACCGGATCCACCGACCGCTCCAACGCAGCCCGCTGGGCATCCCGCAGCCGGCGCAGCACCTCGCGCCGCTGGGCGTCGACCAGAGCCACCGGATCTGCCAGCCGGGCGGCAGCGGCGGCGACCAGCTTGAGGTGGAACTCGCTGAGGTCCGGCCTCGGCCAGCTCACCTCGGTCAGCCACGCGGCGACCCGCTGCTGGCCGGCCGGGGTCAACGCGTAGACCCGGCGGTCGGGCCGGTCCGGCAGGCCCTCGTCGCGCTGTGAGGTCACCAGCCCCGACTTGGCCAGCCGGGCCAGCGTCACGTAGATCTGGCCGGCGTTCATCGCCTCGCCGAGCGGGCCGAGCGCGCCACGTATCCGGCTTCGCAGGTCGTACCCGTACGCCGGCTCCTTCGCCAGCATGGCCAGCACCACGTCCTGCACCCGACCCACCCCCGTAGATCGATAATAGATAACCGCTAGCTATAGGGATGTCAAATCGAATCGCAGCAGCAGACAGAGGTGCTGAGACCGCCGAAGGTCACTCGTCTGAAAGGGCCCGGGCCCGCCCGTCAACCGCCCGACGGCCGACCACCACGACCGCAGCCAGGCCCACCACCGCGATCAGGCCCGCCGCCGCCAGCACCGTCCGGACGTCCGGATGCAGCAGCGCCTGACCGCGCAACGCCTGCCACACCAGCAGCGCGACCAGCCCGGCGTACCCGAACGCGCCCACGACCACCAGCCGTACCCGCACCGCCGGCACGGCGAGCCGGGAGTACCGCCGCGCCAGGATCGTGAGCAGCCACGCCAGCAGGGGCAGCGCCTGGAGCGCGTGCAGGCCCACGAAGTGCGCGATGCGCAGGTCTCCGCCGGTCGTCGCCCAGCCGGTGACCGGCATCGACGGGCCGCCGTCGGGCGCCCCGACCGCGTGCGCGCCGCTGACCGTGAGCACGCCACCGGCATCGACGACCCGCTGCTGCGCGGCGGTCGGCTGCGCCATCTTCACGCCCACCAGCATTCCCGCCAGGGATACGACGATCCCCCACCGCATCGCCCACAGCGCAGCGCGGTCGGTGTGCCGCTGGACGAAGACCACCACGGCCAGGACGAACGTCGACAGCCAGATCACCAGGGCGAGCTGACCCATGAGGTCGTACACCGCCGTGTCGTACGGCGTCGCCACATTGAAGTGACTTGCCCGCCCGCGCGCCGCCTGCGACACGATGGCCCCCACCTCGGCGGCGGTCGCCACCGCCGCGACGGTGGCGCTCCACCAGGCGATCCACCGGCCACGGCGGACCAGGCGGAGCATCCAGGCGAGCGTCGCGCCGTACAGGGCGAACGACACCGCGAACTTGAACGGCTTCAACCAGACCGGAGCGCCGTTGACGGTACGACCGTCGACGAGGAGCCCAGCAAGGGACACCAACGCCAGGACCGTCATGAGCCCGGCGAGCAACACCAGCGGCCGGTGCAGGCGCACCGTGGTGGAGGGACGCGCGATCAGCGCCTCGTTCGTCATGACGTACACGCTCGCAGCGCCGCCGACCCGAATCGACAGGGTGAGCCCTGCACTTGTCGGTAGGGCTGCCCCCACCTGTCGAAGCGCTACGCCCACGGTGGGCGATGCCGCTCCACATAGGCACGCGCCCTGGGCAGCGGGTCCTGCCAGTACTGGTGCGGCATCCGGCTGTGGTGCTGCTCGCAGAAGTCGGCGAGGTCTTCGGTGATGCTGATGTTCTCCAAGGGGCGGCCTTCGAAGTCGGAGTTGACCGCCAGCAGGTGCGGCTCGGGATGCCACCCCGAATGGTCGAACGCCCAACCGTCCCAGACTGCGTAGACGTGGAAGATCTGCCGCTCGTCCGCGAAGCGCACCCCCGCGATGCCGATCGACCGCTGCGGGTAGGAATCCCGGCAGACCCACGCGAGGATGTGACAGGCTCCGGCCGCGAAGAAGGCCTGGTCCGTCCGTTCCCATGCGATGCGCTGGTCTGATCGTTCGATCGCTGTCCGGCGGAACGCGCCCGCTGCCGTGGCTGTCACAGTCGGGACGTTAGTGAATGGCACGGTGTCGGAGGGCAGTCGCTACCGCGCGGCGATCAGGTAACCGATCGCGGCGATGTCCTTGAGCAGGCCGCCCAGGGTGAGCTGAGGATTCAACGCCCGGATCACGGCATCGGTGAGCGGCTGCTGAGCGACGACGTGTGCGACCGCCGCCTGGTCCACGTCGATCTCGTAATAGTCGCCGGCGAACTCGACGAACCGGTCGACGATGTCGTCGCAGAGGATCTCGAGCATGCCGGAGCCGTCCGGCCCCGTGTCGTCGTACGGCCCGCGAAGCGGTGGGAAGGTGATGCCGTCGCCGGCGTGCCAGCGGTCGTCCGCGGTCAGCCGCCACAGCACCGCGGTGGCGATGAACTGCCCGCCGTCGTCGCAGAACGTGGGCTCCTCCAGTTGCGGACGCAACACGTCGGGGGTGTGAACTGCTGCCAAGGGCGTGCTCTTTAGGCGTCAAGGGCGCGTTCTGGTGCGGTGTTTGGGCGAGGGGCTGCGGGAGTGTCGTACCCGTCGCCAACACTGATCCTGAGGGGGTGAGTGGGGGTGGGTGTGCACAGTATCCAGGCGTATCGTTTTGCGCTGGATCTCACCCCGGCTCAGGAGCGGTCGGTGCTCGCGCATGCCGGTGCGGCGCGTGTGGCGCACAACTGGGCGTTGGCTCAGGTGAAGGCGGTGTGGCATCAGCGGGCCGCGGAACGTTCCTACGGTGTGCCCGAGGAGCTGCTGACTCCGGCGGTGGGTTGGTCGTTGCCGGCGTTGCGGAGGGCGTGGAACGCGGCCAAGGGTGAGGTGGCGCCGTGGTGGCGGGAGTGCTCGAAGGAGGCGTTCAACACCGGCTTGGACGCGCTGGCCCGCGGGTTGAAGAACTGGTCGGACTCTCGTGCCGGTAGACGCGCGGGTCGCAAGGTCGGTTTTCCGCGGTTCAAGTCCAAGCACCGCTGCACCCCGGCGGTGCGGTTCACCACCGGCGCGATCCGGGTCGAGGCCGACCGGAAACATGTGGTGCTGCCCCGGCTGGGTCGGTTGAAGCTGCACGAGTCGGCGCGCAAGCTGGCCCGCCGCCTGGAGGCAGGCACGGCCCGGATCATGTCCGCCACGGTGCGCCGTGACGGTGGGCGTTGGCACGTCGCGTTTTGCGTCGAGGTGCAACGCGGCGAACGCCGCCCAAACCGTCGCGGGTCGGTGGTCGGTGTGGACGTCGGTATCACGCACCTGGCCGTGGTGTCGACCGGCGAGTTGGTGGACAACCCACGCCACCTCGCCGCCGCGCAGACGCGGCTGCGGCGGCTCGGCCGGGCATTGTCTCGCAGGAACGGCCCCGACCGCAGGACCGGCCGCCGGCCATCGAAGCGGTGGCAGCGCGCCGCGAACCGGCTCGGCCGCGCGCACGCCCGGGTGGCCAACCTGCGCCGCGACGGCCTGCACCGCCTCACCACCGGGCTGGCCCGCGAGCACGGCACGATCGTGGTCGAAGACCTCAACGTCACCGGCATGCTGGCCAACCGCCGGCTGGCCCGACACATCGCGGATGCCGGCTTCGCCGAGATCCGCCGGCAGCTGGATCCTGCTGGCTTATTGGCGGGTTCATGCGGCTAGGGCGAGGCGGGCGAGGTGGCTGGTGCGGGTTCGGTCGAGGGGGTGACCGTTCCAGTA